>NZ_JBGWAB010000138.1:0-19722 GCF_041862025.1 Streptomyces sp. AB3(2024) | reverse complement strand
GTGCGCACCGGCCGCCGGATCGGCGTGGCAGCGCTGGGGCTGGCGCTGGCGGTGCCGGCCGCGCTGCCCGCGCTCGGCGGCGGGGTGCTCGGCAGCCCCGGTGAGGACTCCGCCACGGCGGGCGGCGGGGGCACGATCTCCGCGGTGAACCCCCTGGTGTCGCTCCAGTCCAGCCTGAACGCCCAGGACAACCGGGTGGTGCTCAAGTACCGCACGGACAGCCCGCAGCTGGGCGAGCAGTACCTGCGGATCCTGGCGCTCGACGAGTTCAACGGGGTCAAGTGGGAGGCCTCCGGGCGCCCCCTGACCGACGTGCCGGAGCGGCTGCCGAACCCCGCGGGGCTGAGCGAACGGGTCCGCGAGGGCGCGGCCGAGATCCGCACCACCGTCTCGGCGGCGGAGACGTACGCCCAGCGCTACCTGCCGATGCCGTACCCGGCGACGCAGGTGGACATCGCCGGGAAGTGGCGGTACGAGCCGGTCGGCCGGACCCTGGTCGGCGACCAGCTGGGCAAGGACCGCTTCCAGAACGTGCAGGGCGCGCAGTACACGGTACGGAGCCTGCTGCTGCGGCCGACGGCGGCGCAGCTGCAGTCCGCCCCGGGCCCGAACCCCTTCGTGCAGGCCGAGTACACCAAGGTGCCGGACAACCTGCCGCCGGTGGTGGCGGAGACGGCCCGGCGGGTGACGCAGGGCGCCCAGGACGACTACACCCGGGCCGTCCGGCTGCAGGACTTCTTCGCGGTGAACGGCGGCTTCCGCTACGACACGAAGGTGTCGTCGGGGACGGGTTCGCAGGCCATCGCCCGCTTCCTGCAGGACAAGGAGGGCTTCTGCGTCCACTTCGCCTTCTCGATGGCGGCGATGTCGCGCACGCTGGGCATCCCGGCGCGCGTGGCGGTCGGCTTCACCCCGGGCGAGAAGCAGTCCGACGGCAGCGTGAACGTCTCGATGCGGGACGCGCACGCCTGGCCCGAGCTGTACTTCGAGGGCGTGGGGTGGACCCGGTTCGAGCCGACGCCCCGTTCGGGGATCTCGGTGCCGGACTACAGCCGCGCCGCCGCGCCGCTCCCGCAGCCGTCCGCGCCGTCCGCGCTGCCCTCGCAGTCCTCGGCGGCGCCCTCGGCGGCCCCCTCGCAGAACGACGCCTGCCCGCCGGAGCTGAAGAAGCTCGGCGAGTGCGGGGGCGCGGCGCCGAAGCGGTCCGCCGCTCCGGGCTCCGGAGGCCTCCCGGTGGGCGCGGTCATCGGCTGGGGCGCGGCCGTACTGGTCCTGCTGGGGCTGCCGCTGCTGCCGCTGCTGTGGCGCCGCCGGGTCCGCGGCCGGCGCCTGGCCGGCGGGGACGTGCTCGCCGCCTGGCGGGAGCTCGGTGACGCCGCCTGGGACGTGGGCATCCCGCCCGACGAGGCGCTCTCCCCGCGCCGGGCCGCGGCCCGCGTGGTGCTCCTGGGCCGGCTGGACGGGGACGCCGCGCAGGCGGTGCACCGGGTCGCGGATGCGGTGGAGCGGGCGCTGTACGCCCCTCCCGGCGCGGAGGCCTCCGCTCCGGGGCCGGCCGGCGACGTCCTCCTGGCCCGCGCCGCGCTGCTGGCGTCCGAGACCCGTCCGGGCCGGCTGCGGGCGCTCCTGCTCCCCCGCTCGGCGGCCCGCGTCTCCTGGGCCCTCTCGGCCAGGCTGGCCGCGTTCTCGGCCCGTGCCTCGGCCCTCTCCGCCCGCTTCCGCCTCCCCCTGCGCCACCGCGGCTGAAGCCGGCCGCGGCTTGCGCGGTTTCCGCGGCTTGCACGGCGGCGCGGAAGGACGGAAGGACGGCAAAACGCCGGTGGGGGGGGGGGGGGGGGGGGGGGGGGCGCGGCCCGCGCCCGCCGCCGCCCGCCCGGCCGGCCCGCGCCCCCCGCCCCCCCCCCCCCCCCCCCCCCCCCCCCCCCCCCCCCCCCCCCCCCCGGCGTTTCCCGTTACCGGGTCCCCCCACACTCCCGGCCAGGGCCCCGGTCCGCTCCGCGGCCCCGTGTCCGCGGTGCGGGCCGTGCGCCCCGTCCGATGCCCCCAGTCTGCTGTCCGCGCAGGTGGGAGCCATCCGTACGCGTACTCATCTGTGCACCTAGGTACGGATACTCAGTTCTACGCCGCCCCGGTCCCCGGAGGGCACCGCCGACCGGGGGTCAGCGGCTCCCGCTGACCCGGCCCCGCAGCAGCAACGACAGCGCCGAGTGGACGTCGTCCAGCGACCGCTCGCTCTGGAAGGCCTGCCAGTCCAGCGCGGCCACCAGCACCATGCCGACCAGTGCGGCGGCCGTCAGCGGCACGTCGATCTCGGTGCTGAGCTCCCCCCGCTCGACGCCCTCGCGCAGCACCGTCTCCACCACGGCCACGGCCTCCTGGCGGACCACCATCAGGGTGGACTGCCAGGCCCGGTTGGTGCGCCACAGCTCGGCGACGTAGAGCTGGGTGAAGGCCGGGTAGCGGTCGATGAAGACCAGTCCCGCCCGGATCATGGCGTCGAGGGCCTCGATCCGGGTGCCGCCGCGCGCCTCGGTCTCCTGGGCCGCGGTGCGCAGCGAGGCGGTCAGCAGACCGACCCCGTGCCGCAGCAGCTCCTCGAAGAGCTCGGTCTTGCTCGCGAAGTTGTAGTAGACGGTGCCCTTGGCCACGCCGGCCCGCTCGGCGATCTCGTCGACCGTGGTCGCGGAGAAACCCTGTTCGGCGATGAGCGTGACGGCGGCTTCGTAGAGCTTCTGCCGGGTGGCCTGGCGGCGTGCGCCGCCGGTGCCCGTACCGGTGCTGCTGCTTTCCATGGCGCTGATTCTCACAGGTCAACAGCCCCCTACAGGCTCAGTTCCGGGTGCAGCCGGTCCATCGTCCACACCTGCTTGCCGCGGGCGGCGAGCGCGGTGAGCGCCAGGGCGCCCACGGTGAAGGCCACCAGGACCCCGCAGCCCTGCCACACCGGGGCGAGGTCGCCGCCGGTGATGAGGCGGCGCAGGCTCTCGACGATGTACGACATCGGCAGGTACGGGTGGATGGCGTTGAAGAAGCCCGGACTGGTCTGGACGGGGTAGGTGCCGCCGGCCGAGGTCAGCTGGAGCATCAGGACGGCCAGCACCAGGATCCGGCCGGCCGCGCCGAACTTGGCGTTGAGCCACTGGACGATCGCCGCGAAACAGCCGGTGACCAGGAACAGGAAGCCGATGGTGAGGGCCGGGCGGGCCATCTCCAGGCCGAGGCCCCAGTGGAGCACCGACATCAGCGCGCCCACCTGCGCGGCGCCGAGGCCCGCCACGGGCAGCCAGCCCGCGAGGGCGATCCGCCAGGGCGAGGCGCCGGCGGCCAGGGCCCGCTTGTTGAGCGGGGCGATCAGCATGTAGGCGACCATCGCGCCGACCCAGAGGGAGAGCGGGATGAAGTACGGGGCGAAGCCGGTGCCGTAGTTGGGCGCCTTGTGCAGGGACTGGTTGGCGAGCTTCACCGGGTCGGCCATGACCTGGGTGCGGGCGTCGCGCTGCTGCTGGTCGTAGTCGGGGATCTTGCCGACGCCGTCGTGCAGGCCGCCGGCGAGGTCGCCGGTGCCGTCGACGAGCTTGAACATGCCGCCGTTCAGGCTGTGCGCGCCGTCGCCGAGCTTGCCGACGCCCTCGCCGAGGGCTCCGGAGCCGCCGGCGGCGGTGCCGATGCCGGTGTGCAGCTGGGCCATGCCGTCGGCGGCCTTGTGGGCGCCGGTGTTGAGGGCGTTGACCTTGGCGACGGCCCCTTCGAGGTCCGAGGAGAGGCCGGGGGCCTTGGCGACGAGCTCGCGGGCCTTGGTCTCCAGGTCGCTCAGCTGGCCGCGGAGCTTGGCGATGTCGCCGTTGCTGTCGCCGACGAGGGTGTTGACGTCCGCGGAGAGCAGGGCGGCCTGGGCGGCGTCGTCCCTGATCTTCTTCTGCCGCTCGCAGAAGCCCGCGGGCAGCTGGGCGTTGGGGACGGCGCAGTACTGGGTGTAGTTGCTGTCGGTGAGGGAGGCGAGCTGCTTGGTGACCGAGGCGGCGGCCGGGGCCTTCTCGGCGAACTTGTCGAGGTGCTTGTTCGTCACCTGGGCGGTGTCGGCGACCAGCTTGGCGGTGTCCGCGAGGTTCTTGGGGTCCTTGACGAACGGACGGGCCTTCTCGGCGGCACCGTTGACCTTGTCGGCGAGGGTCTGGGTGCCGGCGGCGATGTCCTTCGTGCCGCTCTCCAGCTGGCCGGCGGCCGAGTTGAGCTTCTTCAGTCCGGCCGTGAGCTCGCCGTTCTTCTCCTTGGCCGTGTCGAGGCCGTCGGCGAGTTCCTTCGCGCCCTGCTGGGCCTTGCCCGCGCCGTCCTTGAGCTTGTCGGCGCCGTCGGCGGCCTCGGCGGTCTTGTCGTGCAGGTCGGAGAACGAGACGAAGATCTTGTCGAGGAAGCCGCGGGAGGCGTTGGTGGAGGCGGCCGAGCGGACCTCGGAGAAGACGGTGCGGGAGATCGAGCCGACGATGTAGTTGTTGGCGTCGTTCGTGCGGACCTGGAGGGCGCTGGTGGTGGGGTCGGCGCCGCCGCTGGAGGCGATCTTCGCGCTGAAGTCGGCGGGCATGGTGAGGGAGAGGTAGTACTTCCCGTTCTCCAGGCCCTTGGCCGCCTCGGCCTGGCTGACCTCGTGCCAGTCGAAGGTCTTGCTGCTGTGCAGCTTCTTGGTGATCTCACCGCCGGCGTCGAGGCGCTTGCCGTCCACGGTGGTGCCCTGGTCCGCGTTGACGAGGGCGACGGGAACCTTGTCGAGACGGCTGTACGGGTCCCAGAACGACCAGAGGTACAGGGCGCCGTAGAGCAGCGGCAGGAGGAGCAGCGCGACGAGAGCGGCCCGGGGCAGCTTCCCCCGCCCGAACCGCTTCAGCTCAAGCGCGGCCAGTTTCGGCGAGCGCATCGTCCGCCCCCTTCGGGTCTTCGTCGTCGGTGGTCTTGGCGGTGGGCTTCTTGCCGGTGGCGGTCTTCTCGTCGGCGTCCGGGGCCCCGCCGGCCTCGCCTGTGCCGGGCTTGCCGTCGGGCTTGCCGTCCCTCGTGCCGTCCGTGTCGTTGTCCGGGGCCGGACCGGCGGCGGCGTCCGCGTCCGCGGGGGACGCGGGGCCGCCGGACAGGCCCCAGGTGATCTTCGGACCGGCCTCGCGGGCGGCGGCCGGGCGGGCGGGGGCGGTGGGGGCGGCCGTGGCGGGCGCCCCGGGGGCGACCGTACGGAGCACCGTGACGCCCTCCGGGGCCTCGCTGCACACCGCGAGGACGGTGGTCCCCCGGTCGGCGATGGAGCGCAGCAGGGCCCAGGCCTCGGCCCGTTCGGCGTCCGAGAGCTTCAGGTCGAGGTCGTCCAGGGCCAGCAGCCGGGGGCCGCCGAGCAGGGCGACGGCCAGCGAGAGCCGTACGCTCTCCAGCCGCTCCAGGTCGCGCACGGAGGTCCGCGGCCCCTTGGGCAGGGTGGCCGGGTCCAGTCCGACGGCGGCCAGGGCGGCGGCGATGCGGGCCTCGGTCGAGGCGCGGCGCTCGCCGCGCGGGCGCAGCAGGGCCCGCACGGGGCCGTCGTAGCGGCGCTGGAGCAGGGCTCCCTCGCGCAGTTGCTCGGCGACGGTGAGGGCCTGGTCGAGGTCGTTGACCCCGGGGACCGGGCCGAGGGCGGAGATCCGGCGGACCGCGGCCATCTTCTTCGGCAGCCGGTGGCGGCCGATCTCGGCATGGCCCTCGGTGGGCTTCATCCGCCCGGTGAGGGCGAGGAGCAGGCAGGTCCGGCCGCTGCCGGAGGGGCCTTCGAGCGCGATCAGCGAACCGGGCGCCGCGTGGAGGTCCACGCCCCGGAAGACCCAGCCGCGCGGGCCCTTGAGTCCGAAGCCCTCGGCCTTGACGGCCGCGCCGTGCGGGCTGTCCACGCCGTCCCCTTTCTGTCGAATCCGTCGAAGCTTTTGAACTGACCGGTCAGTTCAAAAACTATCAGGTCCAGGCCCAACGGCCGCACCCGAGGGGTGTCTCGGGACGGACCGGAGGAGAAGGCGCAGGTCAGCGCGATTGTCAGTGGGGGCCGTCACGATGGATCCACGGCCACGCGCGCGAGCACGGCCGCCCGCACCACCGCCGAGCACCACGCAACGACAGGAGGTTCGTCATGGCCACACCGTCCCCGTCCCCTGTCCACCCCGTCCCGCGCAGGGCCGCCGCACCACCGGCCGCCCTGGACCTGCTCGCCAAGGCCCACAGCGGCCTGGCCGAGGCGGCCCTGCTGCCCCGGCCCAACGAGCGGTACGCCACCGCCCACCTGGCCGCGCTGCGCGCCGCCGCGGCCGTACTGGCCGCGCGCGGGCGGCCGGAGCCGGCCGGACCGAGGCGGCGGCCCAGGATCCGCAGCGCGTGGGAGGTGCTCCCGGAGATAGCGCCGGAACTGACCGAGTGGAGCGCCCTGTTCGCCTCCGGCGCGGCCCGCAGGGCCCGGGCCGAGGCGGGGATACCGGACGCGGCGAGCTCCCGGGACGCGGACGACCTCGTACGGGAGGCCGGGATGTTCCTGCGGCTGGTGGAGCGGATGCTCGCGCTCCGGCCCCCGGCGCAGCCCCTCCCGCAGCCCCGGCCGGAGCGTCCCCACGCGGGATGACCTGCCCGGTCGGCCGAGGCAATAGGGTGGGGCACGCACCGCTCACCCACCCTTACGCGCCGAGGAGCCATCAGCCGTGTCGGACACTTCCCGCCCCCGCGCCTCCCTCCGCACCGCCGTGGTGTGGGAGGTCCTCAAGGAGGCTCTCGACCGCCGGACGAAGGCGACCGGGCGGGACGTCCTGGACGTGCTGGACACCGGTGGCGGCACCGGGATGTTCGCGGTGCCGCTGGCCCGCCTCGGCCACCGGGTGACCGTGGTCGACCCCAGCCCGAACGCCCTGTTCGGGCTGGAGCGCCGGGTCGCCGAGGCCGGCGTGGCCGACCTGGTGCGCGGGGTCCAGGGCGACGCCCAGGGCCTCCTGGACGTGGTCGAGCGGGACGCGTACGACGTGGTGGTCTGCCACGGGGTGCTGGAGTACGTGGACGACCCGGCCGAGGGCGTGGCCAACACGGTCGCCGCCCTGCGCCCCGGCGGCATCCTCAGCCTGCTCGGCGCCGGGCTCGGCGGGGCCGTCCTCGCCCGCGCCCTGGCCGGCCACTTCACCGAGGCCCGCACCGCCCTGACCGACCCCGCCGGACGCTGGGGCTCCGGCGACCCGGTCCCGCGCCGCTTCACCGCCGAACAGCTCAGCGAGCTGGTCAGCGGGGCCGGCCTGGAGGTCGGCTCGGTCCACGGCGTGCGGATCTTCGCCGACCTGGTGCCCGGCGTCCTGGTCGACACCGAGCCCGGAGCGGTGGAGGCACTGCTGCGACTGGAGGAGGCCGCCGCCGAGCTGCCGGCCTTCCACGCGGTCGCCACCCAGCTGCACGTCCTGGGAGAGAAGCCCGCCTGATCTGCGGCCTTGCGCGAACGGGCTCGGCCGCACACCCTCCGAACCGACGCCGCGCCCCGTATGATCGGAGACACCGGTCGGCATGGCGGAGAACTCATTGGGGAATAAGCGCCTCAGTGACCGCGCTGGCGACGGTACGTTTGACGCATCGTTTCACCGCCACCGCGTTTTCGTTGGCTCAGCGGTTTGCAGAATGTGGCGTAGAGGGCGGGTATCACGGGGGCGATTCCCCGCCTATCCTGAAGGGGACCCCTGGTCGCTGCCCCCCGCGACCGACGGATGAGGAGGACTCCCGTGCCGCTCTCGGAGCACGAGCAGCGAATGCTCGAGCAGATGGAGCGAGCGCTGTACGCCGAAGACCCCAAGTTCGCGACAGCGCTTGAGGGTAGTGGTCTGCGCACGTACACCCGACGACGGGTCTACCAGGCAGTCGCAGGCATTGTGGTGGGTATCGCGCTCCTCATGACCGGTGTGATCTGGCAGGAAGTGCTCTGGATCAGCGTGGTGGGATTCCTCGTCATGCTGGCCTGTACGGTCCTCGTGGTCACCGGTTGGCGCAAGGCACCCAAGCCCGGCGAGCAGCCCGTCTCCGGCAGTACCGGCGGATCGGCCCGCGGCCAGAACCGCCAGCGTCGGTCGATGATGCACCGCATCGAGGAACGGTGGCAGCGCCGCCGTGACGAACAGGGGCAGTAGCCCCGCACGCACTCCACCGGTGAGGGGACTGCCGCCCTGCTGCGGCGGTCCCCTCACCCATTTCGCCCACAGGGCCCGCTGGGGCATGATGCCCGTGTGAGTGTGCTCCCCCTGGTCTTCACCAGCGGCTGGGCCAGCGGGATCAACGCCTACGCCGTGGTCCTCCTGCTCGGCGTCTTCGGCGCGACCGGCATGACCGACGAGGTCCCGGCCGCGCTCCAGCGCACCGACGTCCTGATCGTCGCGGGCGTGCTCTTCCTCTGCGAGGTGGTGGCCGACAAGATCCCGTACGTGGACTCCCTCTGGGACACCGTCCACACCGTGATCCGGCCGCTCTCGGGTGCCGTGGTCGGCGCCCTGCTCGCCGGGCAGAGCGGCTCCCTCACCGACATCGCGGCCGGCGCGATCGGCGGCTCCACCGCTCTGGCCAGCCATTTCGTCAAGGCCGGAACCCGGATGGCGGTCAACACCTCGCCGGAGCCCTTCAGCAACATCGCGGTCAGCATCGCCGAGGACCTCGGGGTGGCCGGCCTCGTCACCTTCGCCGTTTTCAACCCGTGGGCCGCCGCGGCCGTCACCGCCGTCCTGCTGGCCCTCGGCCTGGCCCTGGTGGTCTACCTGTGGAGCCGCATCCGCCGCTTCCGCCGCCGCCGTGCCGGGCGCCGGGAGGAGAAACGCCTGGCGGCCGAGGCCCGCGCGGCCACCGGCACCCCGCTCCCCTGACGCCGGGGGCACCACCGGTCCGATGCCCTGACCTCGCTCGATAGGCTCAGCGGCATGGCGAGAATTGCGGTGATCGGCGCCGGCATGGGCGCGATGGCGACGGCGGCCCGGCTGGCCGTGGCGGGGCACCGGGTGACGGTGTACGAGCGGGGGGACTCCTACGGCGGATCGGTGGGCCGGTACGAGCAGGACGGCTTCTCCTTCGACACCGGCCCCGGGCTGCTGCACCTGCCCGCCGTCTACCGCGACCTGTTCGTGAAGACCGGCAAGCGGCCCCTGGAGGACCTCGTCGACATGGTCCAGCTGGACCCGGCCGTCCGCCACGTCCTGGGCGACACCACCGTCACCCTGCCGGGCGCCTCGCGCGGCGGGGTAGCGGCCGCCCTCGACGGGGCCTTCGGGAAGGGCGCGGGAGAGCGCTGGAACGCCGTCCTGGGGCGCGCCCGCGACACCTGGGACGCCACCCGTCGCCCCCTGCTGGAGGAGCCCCTGCGCCCCGACTGGCAGGTCCTGGGCCGCGACCCCTATCCGGCGCTCCGCGGCAGCGGCCTGCTGCGCCGCCGCTCGCCCTCGCTGGCGGAGGTGGCCTCGCGCGAGCTGGGCGGCCACCTCGGGGAGCTGCTGGCCGGCCGGGTGCGGGCGTACGGGCTGGACCCGGACGCCGCTCCCGCCTCGGCGGCCGCGCTGCCGTACATGGAGCAGACCTTCGGCAGCTGGTACGTCCGGGGTGGCATGCGCGAGCTGGCCACCGCGGTGTACGAGCGCTGCCTGGAGCGGAAGGTCACTTTCGCCTTCGCCACCCCGGTGCGGGAGGTCCTGGCGCGGGGCGGCCGGGCGGCCGGGGTGCTGCTGGGCGACGGCACCGAGGCGCCCGCCGACTCCGTCGTCTGCGGTATCGACCCGCGGCGGCTGCCCGCCAAGTCCGTGTCCTGGCCGCACGGCGGCGCTCCGGCCCGCGGGGACGGGGTGCCCGCACGGCTGACCCTGCTGCTGGCCCTGCGCGGCGCCCGCCCGGCCGACGCCGTCCACCGCACCCTGGTGCACTCCCCCGGGCTGGACGTGACCGTGCTGCGCCCGGACGACCCGGCCACCCGGCCCGACGCCGACCACGAGGCGGTCACCGTGACCGCCGTGTGCGGCCCCGCCGGCGGGGCTCCGGTCCCGGACCCCGAGGAACTGCTGGACCTCGCCGCGCGGGCCGTCCCGGGGCTGCGCTCACGGATGCTGTGGATGCGGGTGCGCACCCCGAAGGACGTGGAGGCGGCCACCGGCGCGCTCGGCGGTTCGGTGCCCCCGCCCGCCCTCGCCGGAGCCGGCGGGCGGCTGCTGTACCCGGCGAACACGACGGCTCTGCCGGGGCTGTACCTGGCGGGCGGCTGGGCCCACCCCGGCGGCGGGCTGGCGCACGCCGGGATGACCGGGGCCCTGGTGGCCGGGCTGATCGTGGAGGGGTCGGAGTTCCGCGGCTCCCAGTGAGCCCCGGCGCCCCGCGTCAGTAGCGGTACTGCCCCTGGTCGCCGTTGCCGTGGGCGTTGCCGTTGTTCTGGTACGGGTAGCCCTGCGGGTCCTGCTCCGGGTAGGGCTGCTGCTGGTTGTCCGTGGCGCGCTGCTGCGGCACCCAGACCCCGCCGGGCGGGGTGTCCGTGGAGTACTGCTGCGCGGGGTCGGGGTACGCCGGGTAGGCGGTGTAGGCCGTGTAGTCGGGGTAGTTGTCGGGGGCCGGCCCGGTGACCGCGCCGCCGGTGCCGATGTACGGGTCCGAGTAGGCGGCGTAGACCTGCTGTTCACCCGCCGGGTAGCCGGTGTAGTCGTAGCCGCCCTGGCCCTGTCCGGGGTCGTAGGAGGCCGCGTACGGCTGGGCGTCCTGTTGGGCGCCGGCGAAGGGCGAGGCGAACGGAGCGGTGGCGTCCGGCCGGTCCGGGGCGAAACTCTGTATCCCGTACGAGCCCGTCTCCTCGGGCACCGGCTGCGGGGTGAACACCTCGTCGCCGGAGCCGGAGCCGGGGCCGGGGCCCGCGTCCGCGGAGGTGCCGTCCGGGCCCTGGGATCCGTACTCCAGGTCGCTGACCTTGAGCTCCGGTGCCGGGCGCGGCGCTCCGCCGCTCCGGCGCCTGCCGCGCTCCTGCCGTACGGGCTCACCGCCGCGGCGCAGCGCCCAGCCGGCCACGAAGCCCTTGCGGAAGGACAGCGTCACCAGGGTCTGGCCGACGGCGAAGGCGGTCGCGCCCGCGGCGATGACGAGGACGGAGGGCAGCACCACCCCGGCCACCACGCCGAGGAACCCCGCGAAGGCGAGCAGGCGCCAGCGGAGCCGGGCCTTGTACTGCATCAGGACCTCGGCTAGCAGCCACAACGCGACGATGCCGAACGCGATGTAGAGGACCGTCATTCCCATGCAAGGCCCCTCTCGGTACGGCCGTCGGCGCGGGAACGGGGACGGCCGCTCAGGCCCGCTGGTGCAGGCCCAGGTTCTCGTAGATTTCGAGGGTCGCCGTGGAATTGTTCAGCGTGATGAAGTGCAGCCCCGGGACACCCTCGGACAGCAGCCGCGCGCAGAACTCCGTGGCGAACTCGATGCCAATGGAGCGTACAGCGGCCGGATCGTCCTTGACGGCGAGCATGCGCTCTTTCACATCCGCGGGGAAGACCGCGGTGCTCAGTTGCGGCAGCCGGTCGAGCTGCTTGATGCCCACAACAGGCATGACCTCGGGGATGATCGGGGTCTCGCAGCCCGCCTTGGCGACGCTGTCGCGCAGCCGCAGATAATTCTCGGGATCGAAGAACATCTGGGTGATGGCGTAGTCGGCGCCCGCACGGCACTTGTCCACGAAGTGCCGGATGTCCGTGTCCCAGTCCTGCGAACGGGGGTGCATCTCGGGGAAGGCCGCCACGCCCACGCAGAAGTCGCCGGACTCCTTGAGCAGGCGCACCAGGTCGGCGGCGTAGTCCACGCCCTCGGGGTGCTTGACCCAGGGGCCCATGGGGTCGCCCGGCGGGTCGCCTCGCAGGGCGAGCATGTTGCGGATGCCGACGTCCGCGAACTGGCCGATGACGTGGCGCAGCTCGGCGACGGAGTGGTCGACGGCGGTCAGGTGCGCGACGGGGGTCAGGGTGGTGTCGGCGGCGATCTGCTCGGTGGCGCGGACGGTGCCGCCCCGGGTGGAGCCGCCGGCTCCGTAGGTGACCGAGACGAAGCTCGGGGAGACCGCCTCGATGCGGCGCAGGGCGTTCCAGAGGTTGCGCTCGCCCTTCTCGGTCTTCGGGGCCCAGAACTCGAAGGAGTACGAGCGCCCGGACGCGAGGAGGTCGCGGACCGTGTGCGCACGGTCCGACCAGGTGGAAGCGGTACCAGTGGCCATACCGGCAGGTTAGACGCGCGCTCGCGGACTCCGAAGCGCTGTCCATCCATTGGACACGTTTTTGGACACTAGACCAGTCGGGCGCGGATCCGCTTGGAGAGTTCGTGGGCGGCGGCGTGGGGATCGGCCGCCTCGGTGATGGCGCGGACGACCACGACGCGGGTGGCTCCGGCGTCCAGCACCTCGTCCAGGTTGGCGGCGTCGATGCCGCCGATGGCGAACCAGGGGCGGTCCTGGCCGAGGGAGGCCGTGTACCGGACGAGGTCGAGGCCGGGGGCGTGGCGGCCGGGCTTGGTGGGGGTGGGCCAGCAGGGTCCGGTGCAGAAGTAGTCCACACCGGGCTCGGCGACGGCGGCGTCGACCTCGGACTCGGCGTGGCAGGAGCGGCCGATCAGGACGCGGTCGGCAAGGATGGCGCGGGCGGCGGGGACGGGGATGTCCCCCTGGCCGAGGTGCAGGACGTCGGAGCCGATGGCGTGGGCGACGTCGGCGCGGTCGTTGACGGCGAGGAGCTTGCCGTGACGGCGGGCGGCTTCGGCGAAGACCCGGAGGTGTTCGAGCTCCTCGCCCGCCTCCATGCCCTTGTCGCGGAGCTGGACGATGTCGACGCCGCCGGACAGGGCCGCGTCGAGGAACTCGGGGAGGTCGCCCTGCCGCTTGCGGGCGTCCGTGCACAGGTAGAGCCGGGCGTCGGACAGCTGCTGCATGGGTGTACCCCCGTGTGGTGGCGGGGGGGGGGGGGGGGGGGGGGGGGGGGGGGCCCCCCCCCCCCACCCCCACACCACCCCCCCACCCCCCCCCCCGCCCCCCCCCCACACCTGTGGATCAGCCGGTCAGAGGGCGAGCGCCTGGGCGCGTCGCTTCACCTCCGTGCCGCGATTCTCGCTCAGCGCCTGAGCGGGGGTGCCCGGCAGGGTGGGGTCGGCGGTGAACATCCACTCCAGGATCTCCTCGTCGGAGAAGCCGTCGTCGCGCAGCACGGTCAGCAGGCCGACCAGGCCCTTGACGATCTTGTCGCCGTCGATGAAGGGGGCGGGCACCTGGAGGGAACGGTTCTCGCCGCGGCGCACGGCGAGCAGCTGACCTTCCTTGACCAGCTGGCGGACCCGGGTCACTTCGATGTCGAGCATCTCCGCGATGTCGGGGAGGTACAGCCAGGCGGGGACAAGGGCATCGATCTTTGCGTCAATCTCGGTCACGGGGACAAGCCTGCCATCTCGGGCCGACAGCCGGTACCCGAGCCACCCCGTCCGGGGACGGGGCGGGCCGGGCACGGGTTCCGCGCGGGGCCCGCAGGAGGTCCGCAGGGAGGTCCGCAAGAGGTCCGGCGCGGCGGGTCGGGACCGGGCGGAGCGGCGGTGGAGGGACGGCGGAGGCGCCCGGGAACACGTGCCGGCGAGGCCGTCCGGGCCCTGCGGGGGCCCGCGTCAGGCGGTGGCGGACTTCAGCGGGACGTCCGGGTCGACGACCCTGTCCGGGTCGACGGGGACGGCCGATTCGATCAGCCTGCGGCCCTGCGCGAGGTCGCGGGGGCGGCCCACGGCCAGGACGGCGACCAGCGCGCCCTCCCGCAGCCAGCACACCGACCAGGCGGCGTCGTCCGGGCCGCCCCGCCAGAGCAGGGTGTCGGCGCCGCCGTGGTGGCCCGCGTACTGCACGAAGCGGCCGAACTGCTCGGACCAGAAGTAAGGGACGGGGTCGTAGGCCTGGACGGGCTCCCCCGCGACGATGTTCGCCGCGACCGCCCGGGGGCCCTGCAGGGCGTTGTCCCAGTGGTGGACCAGCAGCCGGGCCCCGTAGCGGGCGGAGGGGAAGGAGGAGCAGTCGCCCACCGCGTACACCCCGGGCACCGAGGTGCGCAGGTAGGCGTCGGCGGTGACCGAGCCGTCGGGGCCGCGCTCGATCCCGGTGCCGTCCAGCCAGCCCGTGGCGGGCCGGGCGCCGATGCCGACGACCACCGCCCCCGCCGCCAGCTCCCGGCCGTCGGCGAGCCGGACCAGCCCCTCCTCGATCCCGGCCACGGCGGCGCCGGTGATCAGGGTGGCTCCGGCCTCGGCGTACCACCGGGCCATCGGGGCGGCCACCTCGGCGGGCAGGGCCCCGGCCAGCACCCGGTCCGCGGCCTCGACCACCGTGACGGCGCAGCCGGCCCCGCGGGCCGCGGTGGCGAACTCGGCGCCGATCCAGCCGGCCCCGACCACCACGAGGTCGTGGGCCGCCGCCAGGACGGGGCGCAGCCGGGCGGCGTCGTCGAGGGTGCGCAGCAGGTGCACGCCCGGGACGCCGCCGGAGCCGGGCAGGGTCAGCGGTTCGGCTCCGGTGGCCAGGACCAGGACCTCGTAGGGGACGGGCCCGGCCGGGGTGTCGAGCTCGTGCGCCGCGGGCCGTACGCCGGTGACCTCGGTGCCCAGGCGCAGGTCGATGCGGAGTTCCTCGAAGTCCACGTCGAAGGCCACGTCGAAGGCGGCCTCCTCGGCCTTGCCGAGCAGCACCGCCTTGGACAGCGGGGGCCGGTCGTAGGGCTGGTGGGGTTCGGCGCCCAGGAGGGTCACGGGGCCGGTGAAGCCCTGTTCGCGCAGGGCCACGGCGGTCTGCACGCCGGCCATTCCGGCGCCGACGATCACGACACCGGGCTTCGTCTGTTGCGTCTGCTCGCTCACCCGCCCCAGCCTAGTGAACTGACGGCCCGTCAGGAACAGGGGGCGGGGAAGTACGGGCGGGCGCCGGGGAGGCAGCCTTACCCGCCACCCCCGCCGGGGTTACGCTGGCCACCGTACCTATCGCGGGAGTCCGGGCGCACCGGGCTGAGAGGGAGGCTGGCCGGCCTCCGACCGTACGAACCTGATCCGGGTCATGCCGGCGAAGGGAGGGGCTGGACGCCCATGCACTCATCTCGGAAGGGATCCGCCGGAACCGCGGGATCCACCGGATCCGACGTCCTCGTCATCGGGGGCGGGATCATCGGCCTGGTCACCGCCTGGCGGACGGCCCGGCGCGGACTGCGCACCGTACTGGCCGACCCCGACCCCGGCGGGGGCGCCGCCCGGGTCGCGGCGGGCATGCTCGCCGCCGTCACCGAACTGCACTACGGCGAGGAGACCCTGCTCGGGCTCAACGTGGCCTCCGCAGCCCGCTACCCGCAGTTCGCCGCCGAGCTGGCCGAAGCCAGCGGCGGCCTGGACATCGGCTACCGGGCCTGCGGCACGCTCGCCGTCGCCCTCGACGCCGACGACCGCCTCCACCTGCGGGAACTCCACGCCCTGCAGCGTCGCTGCGGCCTGGAGTCGCAGTGGCTCACCGGCCGCGAGTGCCGCCGCCTGGAGCCGATGCTGGCCCCGGGGGTACGCGGGGGGCTGCGCGTCGACGGGGACCACCAGGTGGACCCGCGGCGGCTCGCGGCCGCGCTGCTGGCCGCCTGCGAGCGCGCCGGGGTCGGCGTCCACCGGAAGGCCGCCACCCGGCTGCTGACCGGGGCCGACCGGGCGCTGGGCGCCGTACTGGAGGACGGCACGGAGCTGCGCGCCGACCAGGTCGTGCTCGCGGCGGGCTCCCTGAGCGGGCGGCTGGAGGGGGTGCCGCCGGAGGTGGCGGTGCCGGTGCGGCCGGTGAAGGGCCAAGTGCTGCGGCTGTCGGTGCCGCCGGCGTACGCGCCGTTCCTGTCCCGGACCGTACGGGCCGTCGTGCGCGGCAGCCACGTCTACCTGGTGCCCCGCGAGAACGGCGAGCTGGTCGTCGGAGCCACCAGCGAGGAACTCGGCTGGGACACCACCGTCACCGCGGGCGGGGTGTACGAGCTGCTGCGCGACGCCCACGAGCTGGTCCCCGGGATCACCGAGCTCCCCCTGGTCGAGACCCGGGCCGGACTGCGCCCCGGCTCCCCCGACAACGCGCCGCTGCTGGGCCCGACCGACCTGCCCGGACTGCACCTGGCCACCGGGCACTACCGCAACGGGGTGCTGCTGACCCCGCTCACCGGCGACGTGATGGCGGAGCTCCTGGCCACCGGCACCGTGCCGGAGGTCGCCCGCCCCTTCAGCCCCCGCCGCTTCTCCACCACGCGTCAGGAGTCCTACGCATGACCATCTCCGTCAACGGCGAGCCGCGCGAGGTCGCGGTCGGCACCACCCTCGACGCGGTGGTGGCCACACTGACCCGGGCGCCCAAGGGCGTCGCCGCCGCCCTCAACGAGACCGTCGTCCCGCGCGGCCAGTGGCCGCACACCCCGGTGGGCGACGGCGACCGGGTCGAGGTCCTCACCGCCGTGCAGGGGGGCTGAGCACGATGGCCGACGACCTCTTCACCCTCGGCGGACGGACCTTCTCCTCCCGCCTGATCATGGGGACGGGCGGGGCCCCGAGCCTGGACGTCCTCGAACGCTCCCTGGTCGCCTCCGGCACCGAGCTGACCACGGTGGCCATGCGCCGCCTGGACCCGACGGTGCAGGGCTCGGTCCTGTCCGTCCTCGACCGGCTCGGCATCGCGGTCCTGCCGAACACGGCGGGCTGCTTCACCGCGGGCGAGGCCGTGCTCACCGCCCGGCTGGCGCGGGAGGCCCTCGGCACCGACTGGATCAAGCTGGAGGTCGTCGCCGACGAGCGCACCCTCCTGCCCGACGGCGTCGAGCTGCTGGACGCCGCCGAGGTCCTGGTCGACGAGGGCTTCACCGTCCTGCCGTACACCAACGACGACCCCGTCCTCGCGCGGAAGCTGGAGGACGTGGGCTGCGCGGCGATCATGCCGCTGGGCTCCCCCATCGGTTCGGGGCTCGGCATCCGCAACCCGCACAACTTCGAGCTGATCACGGAGCGGGCCGGGGTGCCGGTGATCCTGGACGCCGGGGCCGGCACGGCCTCCGACGCCGCCCTGGCGATGGAGCTCGGCTGCGCGGCGGTGATGCTGGCCTCCGCGGTCACCCGCGCGCAGGCGCCCGTCCTGATGGCGGCCGCCATGCGGGACGCCGTCACGGCGGGACGCCTCGCCTTCCGCGCCGGCCGCATCCCCCAGCGCCGCTTCGCCGAAGCGTCCTCGCCCGTCGAGGGCCGCGCCGCCCTCGACCCGGAGCGACCGGCGTTCTGAGGGGGTGCGGGGGTGGGCGGGCCATCTCCCCCTCGGCCCGCCGTGCCCGGGCGGCGGCTGCCCACCCGCCCCCTGGCCCGCGGGCCGGGGCGGCGGGGAGGGGTGTCCCGAGATGCGAGAGGCGCCGGGCGCTGGCCCGCCGGGCACCCGGCCCTCCAGAGGCCCGGTGCGGAGCCGGGGTGCGGCGACCTGCACGAAACGGCGACCGGACCGTCCTGCGGAGCACCGAAGCGCAACAGATCGCTACGCGCTCCTCAAATCTCAGCGACTGACCGCCGTCCGGGGCCGATCGGTGAGCAGTTGGCGTCCGTCGTGACTTCGGACGTGGGGGCTGTTGCCGTCGAGGGCGTCCAGGAGTCGAATGGCGTAGACCTCCGACATCCGCTCGGTCACCTCCTCCGGGGTGAGCCACTGGACTGCCGTGCTTTCGCCTGAGGGGCGTTCTGTTCCGCCGGAGGGCTTGCAGCGGAAGACCAGGGCCACCACTCCAACCGTGATGTTCTTGTACACGCCGGTGAGCTCGTCCACCTCGACGTGAATGCCGGTTTCCTCCAGTACTTCCCGCCGCACTCCACCCTCGGGGGTTTCCGCCAACTCCAGCACTCCGCCGGGCAGCTCCCAGGTCCCGTTGTCAGCTCGGCGGATGGCCAGCAGTCGGCCGTCATCACGCACCACCACCCCGGCAACCGACACGGAATGGCGTGGCGTTGACTTGTTCGACGCGACGCTGTTACTCATGCACAAGAGCATAGGAGGAAGCGAAGGACCATGGGAGCAGCTATAGGAGTGGGCAAGGCCGTTCCTCGGTACCTGCAAATCGCCGAGGACATCATCCAACAGGTACGTGCCGGCGTCTTGAAGCCGGGAGACCAGGTGCCCAGCGAAGCCGAGATGGCCGAGCGTTACGGAGTCTCGGGCGGGACCGTTCGCAAGGCAATGCTGGAGATCCGCGCCAGCGGTCTTGTGGACACCCGGCACGGCAAGGGCTCATACGTAAGGGACCGGCCGCCGGTCCGCCACCGTTCATCAGATCGTTTCCGTCGTTCGCTTCGACAGGGCGGCAAAGCCGCCTACCTTGCCGAATCGGAGCAGTCGGGCGCTACGGCGAAGGTCAGCGTCATCTACATCGGGCCGATCGAGGCCCCGGAAGCGATTGCTCAGCGACTTGGCGTCGAGGCGGGGACCCAAGTACTCGCACGCCGTCGTTTGTACTTCCGCAATGGCGCTCCTGTGGAAACGGCGACGTCGTACCTGCCGTGGGACGTGGTGCGCGACATCCCGGAACTCTTCGCCGAGAACCCAGGCGACGGTGGCATCTACGCCCGCCTCGAAGAGCACGGCCACACTTTCGCCGAGTTCGTGGAGACCCTGAGGGCGCGACCTGCCGCGAAGGCGGAAGCATCGGAGCTGGCGCTGAGCCCTGGCGCCACCGTGGTTCACCTGCTGAGGAACGCGGTCACGGATGCCGGCCGCGTCGTGGAGGTGTGCGACACCCTCATGGCGGCTGACCAGTTCGTTTTCGAGTTCCGCATCCCCGCATCCGACTGACTGCGTCGCCACCCACGACCCGCTGTGATTTCACCTTCACAGCGGGTTGACTCATATACAGGAGTAGAGGCACTCTCTTCCCGTAGCACTCATATACATGAGTGAAGGAGTTCAGCCTCTTTGGAGGAGTGCCGCATGGGTCAGACTCCCATCCGCTCGGAACTACTCGCCCGCGCCCTCGCCGACTGGGAGCGCTTCATCGACTCCTCCGAGGAGTCGACCGATGGCTGAGCAGTACGAATACGTGCAGCATCGGCTCCTGGGCCGTCGTGTGCGTGACATCGCGTCCGGAACCGAGGGCGAGCTGATGGCCGTGATCAACGAGAACGTCTCGGACAGCGGGGCCGAGCGATGGATGCAGCTCGCCTACATCCGGGACGCGACGGGCCTCGAATTCGCCACGGCAGTCCGCAACATCGTGCCCACCGAGTACCTCGAAGCCTTGGAGAGCCATCTGAGCCGACGGTGGCCCCGGAGTTAGCTCATGCGCATTCGGGCAGGCACCGGCGACCGGCCCCGGACGGCGGTCAGTCGCTGAGACCCGAGGAGCGCGTAGCGATCTGTTGCGCTTCGGCGCTCCGCAGGACGGTCCGGTCGCCGTTTCGTGCGGGGTGCTGTGCCCCGGCTCTGAGCCGGGACTCTGGAGGGCCGGGTGCCCGGCGGGCCAGCGCCCGGCGCCTCTCGCATCTCGGATGCCCGTCCCTCGCGTTCTGGACCGTGCCGTTCTTTTGGGGGTTTCCCGCCAGTCCTTGTCTTTCCGGGGCGGGCCGGTCGGTCAAGGGTGGCCGAAGGCCATCGCGATGCAATGCCGCGTAGTTAAGCGGTGTGGTGGCGGGGCGCGCGGTTTGGGGTGCGGCGTGTCGTGAGACAGC
>NZ_JBGWAB010000137.1:0-19858 GCF_041862025.1 Streptomyces sp. AB3(2024) | reverse complement strand
CCGCTGGCGCGCCCGCGGCCGGCGCCGCCGGCAGCACCACCGGCAGGACCGCGGCCGGCGCCCGGGACCTGCGTCCGTCCGGACCGGGAGCGCCCGTCTCCTCTTCCGCCGCCGCCTCCTCCGTCGGCATTCGGCCCCGCCCAGTCCGCCCGGCCCTCGGCGGCCGCTCTCCCGCCCTTGTACGTGTCCTTGTCCGTGCCCATGGCGTGTGCCTCCCGTACGTCGTCCCGTGCGCGGGGGAACCGCGCCGGAAACTGCGGGGGAGTTGCGGGGGATGTGCGCAGGATCTGCGGAGCAGAGGTGCGCACGGGCCCGCAGGGGGCTCTGCCATACTGCGGGGATCCCGTGGCAGTTCGAGGCTAGGGCCGAATTTGAATAATAGTCAACAGCGTGGTGCGACCGGCCGTTCGCAGGTCCGCAGGGCCGAACTCATAGCAATCGGGCGGAAGTTGTTCGCCGACACCTCGTACGACGCCCTCTCCGTGGACGACATCGCCCAGCAGGCGGGCGTCGCCAAGGGGCTCATCTACTACTACTTCAAGAGCAAGCGCGGCTATTACCTCGCGATCGTCGAGGACTCGGTCGCCGAACTCGTCGCCCGCGCCACCGGCGAGCCGGACCTGCCGGGCGCCGAGCGGGTCCGCCGCACGATCGACGGCTACCTCCACTTCGCCGAGCACCACCACGCCGCCTACCGGACCATCGTCACCGGCGGGGTCGGTTCCGACGCCGAGGTGCTGGCCATCCGGGACGGGGTCCGCGAGGAGCTCGTGGCCGCGATCGCCGAGGGCGCGTACGGGCGCCGCACGGTCCCGCCGCTGGCCCGCCTCGCCCTGGTCGGCTGGCTCTCCGGGGTGGAGGGCGCCACCCTCGACTGGATCGGCTCCGTCGGCGCCGACGGGCAGCCCGAGCGGCCGGCGCTCGCCGCGCTGCTGGTGCGCCAGCTGCGCGCGACACTGACGGTGATCGAGGAGTTCGTCCCGGAGTGCACCGCGCCTCCGGCCGCCTCCGACGGGCCCACGAGCCCGCCGGACGATCATCGCGATCGGGTACCGGTGACGGAAAGCGCCTGATCGGGCATACTCAACCCGCCGCAGCCTCTGAGCGGGCCCTTTCGTGATCCGGGAGGGCAGCATCGGCTGCGAGTACCCAGACCCGGCGGCGCGTCCCACACCTCACGCGTCGTCGCCGTGCCCGACGAGGGAGGAGAGCGCCGCCATGACCGACCGCGCCCCGCAGCCGGTGGACCGTCAGCTGCCGACCGAGGAGTCCCGGGACCTCCTCATGCTCGTACGCGAGATCGCCCAGCGCGAGATCCGTCCCCGGGCCGCCGACGAGGAGGAGACCGGCCGGTTCCCCCGCGAGGTCTTCACCCTGCTGTCGGAGTCCGGGCTGCTGGGACTTCCCTACGCGAGTGAGTCCGGCGGCGGTGACCAGCCCTACGAGGTCTACCTCCAGGTCTTGGAAGAGCTCGCGGCCGCCCGCCTGACCGTCGGGCTCGGCGTCAGCGTGCACTCGCTGGCCTGCCACGGCCTGGCCGCGTACGGCTCCAAGGAGCAGCAGGCCGCCCACCTGCCCGACATGCTCGGCGGCGGGCTGCTCGGCGCGTACTGCCTGTCCGAGCCGGCGGCCGGCTCCGACGCCGCCTCGCTGACCACCAAGGCGGTCCGTGACGGCGACGACTGGCTGATCACCGGCACCAAGGCCTGGATCACCCACGGCGGGGTCGCCGACTTCTACACCGTCCTCGCGCGCACCGGGGCCCCCGGGGCCAAGGGGATCACCGCCTTCCTCGTCCCGGGCGACGCCCCGGGTCTGACGGCCGCGGTCCCCGAGAAGAAGATGGGCATGAAGGGCTCGCCCACCGCCCAGCTGCACTTCGACGGCGTGCGCGTCCCCGACACCCGGCGCATCGGCGAGGAGGGCCAGGGCTTCACCATCGCCCTCGCCGCCCTCGATGCCGGCCGGCTCGGGATCGCGGCCTGCGCGATGGGAGTGGCCCAGGCGGCCCTCGACGAGGCCCTCGCCTACGCCCTCGGCCGCAAGCAGTTCGGCCACCCGATCGCCGACTTCCAGGGCCTGCGCTTCATGCTGGCCGACATGGCCACCAAGATCGAGGCGGGCCGGGCGCTGTACCTCGCGGCGGCGCGGCTGCGGGACGCGGGCAAGCCGTTCTCCCGGCAGGCGGCGATGGCCAAGCTGTTCTGCACGGACGCGGCCATGGCCGTCACCACGGACGCGGTGCAGGTGCTCGGCGGCTACGGCTACACGGCGGACTTCCCGGTGGAGCGCCTCATGCGCGAGGCGAAGGTGCTCCAGATCGTGGAGGGCACGAACCAGATCCAGCGCATGGTCATCGCCCGCCACCTGGCCGGCCCCGAGAGCCGTTGAACGGCCCCGGTGCGGAGGTCCTCGTCCGCCCGGTCCTGACCGACGCCGAGCTGAACGGCCTGTTCGCCGCCGCCTGGCCCGGGCACCGGACCGCGTCCTTCGCACCGGTGCTGGAACGCAGCCTGGCCTGGGTCGCCGCCCTTGAGGGCGGCCGCCTGGTCGGCTACGTCAACGTCGCCTGGGACGGAGGGGTGCACGCCTTCGTCCTCGACACCACGGTGCACCCGGACCTGCGCCGGTCCGGGCTCGGGGTCCGCCTGGTGCGGGCGGCCGCCGACGCGGCGCGGGAGCGCGTGCGCAGTGGCTGCACGTCGACCACGAACCGCACCTCGAACCCTTCTACGCGGCCTGCGGCTTCCGCCCGACCGCGGCGGGGCTGCTGGCGCTCTGAGCCCGCTCAGGGGCTGCCGTAGAGGGGGCCGTTCGGCCAGATGGGGAAGGAGGCGACCCGGGACCACTCCGGATCGCGCCGCCCCGGCAGCGTCCGGCCGTCGGCGGCCCAGCGGGCGAGCAGGGCTCCGTAGATCGGCGGGTCGGGATGCCGCTGCCGCGGGGGCTGCTGCCGCTCCGTCGTCCGCTCGGAGGGCCGGCCGACCGGCCGGTCGAACTGCTGAACCGATTCTTCGGCGCCGGGGGGAACGGGGCGCCGCCGGCGCCCCACTCTCGACGCGGGCGTCTCCACAGTGGTCATGCACGGCCAACGCGGGACCGGGAGCACGAGTAACCCTCTCCCGCCCGCGCCCATCCGTTCGACCCTTCCCACGGCCCGCGGGATCCCGCGCGTGTCGGAGAGCGAGCCCTGATGCGTACGCGACACGTCGTACCCGTCGCCCCGGCCGCCACCGCGCTCCCCGCCCGCACCGGCTGTCAGGACGCGAAGCCCGCCGGGGCGGGGCCCGCGACGTGGCCCGGCGTGCCGAACTGTCAGGATGTGCCACAACCCTGGTCGCGCACCCGCTTTCTGACGTACCGTCATATCCGCTCAGCCGCCGCCCACCCCTGTGCCCAGGAGGTTTGCCGTGCCCGCGGACCGCCCCGTCCCCCTCGACGAATACCCCATCCACCAGGCCCCCCTGTCGATGAAGCACCTGGTCACCGGCGACCGCAACGCCTACGACCGCTGCATCTTCCACGTCTTCGACCACACCGGCCGCGCCGTCCTCATCCTGGGCCTCGGCGTCTACCCCAACACCGGCGTCATCGACGCCTACGCCACCCTCCGCCTCGGCGGCGAACTCCTCGCCGTCCGCGCCTCCGACGCCCTCACCGACGACCGGATGAACCTCTCCGTCGGACCGCTGTCGATCACCGTCGACGCCCCCCTCCGCCGGCTCACCCTGCGCTGCGACCCCGACCCCGACGACCCGCACGGGCTCTCGTACGACATCGCCTGGACCGCGGCCTTCCCCGCCGTCTGGGAACCCCACCACATCCAGCGCCGCGGCGACCGCCTCATGCTGGAGGGCCGCCGCTTCGTCCAGGCCGGCCAGGTCACCGGCACCCTCCGCGCCAGGGGGGAGGAGTTCACCCTCACCCCCGGCGCATGGACCGGAACGCGCGACCGCAGCTGGGGCGTGCGCCCCCTCCCCGGCGAGGACGGCGGCCGGGCCGCCGAGGAACACCGCCCCGAGGGCTTCCACTGGCTCTGGATCCCCGTCCGGTTCGAGGACCGCTTCCTCATGGTCATCGCCCAGGAGGAAGCCGACGGCCACCGCACCCTGAACGAGGCCGTCCAGGTCTTCCCCGAGGACAGCGGCCGCCCCGACGTCCAGCTCGGCTGGCCCCGGACGGAGATCCGCTACCGGCCCGGCACCCGCCACCCCGAGAGCGCGGTCGTCCACCTCACCGACCCCGCCGGCAAGCCCATGGAGCTCGGAGTGGAGATCCTCGCCTCCTCCCCGCTCGCCGTCGGCGCCGGCTACCCGCCCGCCACCGACTGGCAGCACGGCAGCTGGCAGGGCCGCGGCTGGACCGACCGTCGCGTCTACGACCTCACCGACCCCGCCGCCCACCCCATGGCCGCCTTCGGGGTCACCGACCACGCGGCCCGCTTCACCCTGGAGGGCCGCACCGGATTCGGCATCTTCGAACACGGCAGCTTCGGCCGCCACGACCCCAGCGGCTTCACCGACCACTCCTCCGTCGCCCCGCACTGAAGGAGCCCGCCCATGGCCACGGCACCACGCCCGCGCACCTCCACCCGCGAACCCGCGGAACTCGGCCGCCGCCTCGCGTCCTGGCTCGACCGCCACCTGCCCGGGGCGCAGGTGACCCGCGCCTCCGTCCCCGCCTCCAACGGCATGTCCAGCGAGACCCTGCTCTTCGACATCGAACACCCGGACGCGCCCGTCCGCGGCTGCGCCCTGCGCCTGGCCGCGGACCCGGCCGCCTACACCGTCTTCCCCTCCTACGACATGCCGCGCCAGCACCGCGTGATGAGCCTGGTCGCCGCGCACACCGACCTGCCCGTACCGCGCGTGCTGTGGCTGGAGGAGGACCCGGCCCCGCTCGGGGCGACGTTCTTCGTCATGGCCCGCGCCGAGGGGCGCGTACCGCCCGACGTCATGCCCTACACCTACGAGGGAAACTGGCTGTACGCCGCCACCGACGCCGAACGCGCCGCCCTCCAGGACGCCAGCGTCTCCCTGCTGGCCCGGCTCCACGACCAGTTCCCCGCCAAGGAAGCGGAGTTCCTGCTCCCGGCCGGCGCGGGCAGCCCGCTGCGCCGCCACGTCGAAGCCCAGCGCGCCTACTACACCTGGGTCGTGTCCGGCCTGTCCCGCTCACCCCTGCTGGAACGCGCCTTCGACCGGCTGGAGGAACTCTGGCCGGCCGACGAGGGCGAACCCGTCCTGAACTGGGGCGACGCCCGCATCGGCAACGTCGTCTACGACGGCTTCGAGCCGGTCGCGGTCCTCGACTGGGAAATGGCCGCCTACGCACCCCGCGAGGTCGACCTGGGCTGGACCGTCTACCTGCACCGCTTCTTCCAGGACCTGACCGTCGGCTTCGGCCAGAGCGGACTGCCGGACTTCCTGCGCCGCGACGATCTGGAGCGCCGGTACGCCGAACTCACCGGGCACACCCCGCGGGACATGGAGTTCCACACCCTCTACGCCGCCCTGCGGCACGGGATCCTCATGCTGCGCATCGCCTACCGGCAGGCGCACTTCGGGGAGGTCGAGGTCCCCGCCGACCCGGACGGCCTGATCCTGCACCACGGCAGTCTCGCCGCCATGGTGCAGGGCACCTACTGGTAGCCGGTGTCTCAGGCGGCCTGCGCGTGCTGGCGCATCTGCGGCAGCGGGGCCGCCACCGCCCGGACGGGACGCGAGCCCGGACCGCCGACGTGCGAGAAGGGCTGCGTCCGCCAGTCGAGACCCTGCGGCAGGTCGAAGTGGACCACTTCGAGCTCCGGCCCCTCGGCCTGGAGCCCGCCCACCGTCGGCAGCGCGTCCGCGACCGGCCGGCCGGTGCCCGCGCACACCGTGAGCCCGAACGGGTTCCACGGGCTCAGGCACAGCGCGTGCTGGGGCAGGTGCTCCTCGTCGGCGACGAGTGCGATCGACTGCCCGCAGTCGGGGCAGATCGCGTGGTGGATCTCGAACCCCTCCGCTTCGTCGAGGTACTCCTCGTCGTCCGCGTACGCGGTCTCGATCAGTTCCAGGGGCTCCGGTTCGGTGCGACCGGCGCGCTTGGTGTTCAGCATGGATGTACTCCCCCTTGGGTGGGCCGGGCGGGCAGGTTCTTCGGCCACGGCCACACCAAGCACTTCCCGCCGCGCGGCACGAGTAACCACGACGGCCCGCCGTACGCCCGTCCACCCCTGTGGCTTTGGTCACATGCCCGGTGCAGGTGCCGGTTCTGGGGGCACTTCGGCGTGGACACCGCTGTGCCTGGAGCGGCTCTGGGCAATAGGTTGAGCGGCTATGAGCGCAATGGAGGAGCTGGACCGCCAGATCGTGGATCTGCTGGTGCGGGACGGGCGGATGAGCTACACGGACCTGGGCAAGGCCACGGGACTGTCCACATCGGCCGTCCACCAGCGGGTACGCCGGCTGGAGCAGCGCGGAGTGATCCGCGGCTACGCGGCCGTGGTCGACCCCGAGGCCGTCGGGCTGCCCCTGACCGCCTTCATCTCGGTCAAGCCGTTCGACCCCAGCGCCCCCGACGACATCGCCGAGCGGCTGGCCGGGGTACCCGAGATCGAGGCCTGCCACAGCGTCGCCGGAGACGAGAACTACATCCTGAAGGTACGGGTGGCCACGCCCCTCGAACTGGAGGACCTGCTGGGCCGCCTGCGCGCCCTGGCCCACGTCTCGACCCGCACGACCGTGGTCCTCTCCACCCCCTACGAGGCGCGCCCCCCGCGCGTCTGATCCCGGACGCGCCGGGGAGGGACCGCCCACGGTCGCGCCACCCACCCCCCGGTCCCGGCACGCCCCGCGGAGGGGCGAGACTAGGGCCCATGACCGACCGCACCGCCCGCTCCGCCGACGCCGCCGGAGCCCCCGAGGCCGCCCCCGCCCGTACCGTCCTGCTGCGCGGGGGAGAGGTGCACAGCCCCGCCGACCCCTTCGCCACCGCGATGGTCGTCGAACGCGGGCACGTCGCCTGGGTCGGCTCCGAAGGGGCCGCCGACGCCTTCGCGCGGGGCGTGGACGAGGTCGTCGACCTCGACGGGGCGCTCGTCACCCCGGCCTTCACCGACGCCCACGTCCACACCACCTCCGCCGGCCTCGCCCTCACCGGCCTGGACCTGACCGGTGCCCGCTCCCTGTCCGAGGCGCTGGGGCTGGTCCGTGCGTACGCCGCCCGCCGTCCCGCCGACCGAGTGCTCCTGGGCCACGGCTGGGACGCGGCCCGCTGGCCCGAGCGGCGGGCCCCGCGCCGGGCCGAACTGGACGAGGCCGCCGGGGGGCGGCCCCTCTACCTCAGCCGCGTCGACGTCCACTCCGCCGTGGTCACCACCGCCCTCCTGGACCTCGTCCCCGCAGTCCGCGCGCGCGGCGACGAGCCGCTCACCCGGGACGACCACCACGCCGTGCGGCGGGCCGCCTTCGACGCCGTCACCCCCGCCCAGCGCGCCGAGGCCCAGCGGGCCGCACTGGACCGGGCCGCCTCCCTCGGCATCGGCTCGGTGCACGAGTGCGGCGGTCCGGACATCTCCTCCGCCGAGGACTTCACCGCCCTGCTCGACCTGGCCGGGCAGCGGCCCGGGCCGCGCGTCTTCGGCTACTGGGCCGACCGGGACCTCGGGCTCGCCCGGGAACTCGGCGCGGTCGGCGCCGCGGGCGACCTCTTCGTGGACGGCGCGCTCGGCTCGCACACCGCCTGCCTGCACGCCCCGTACGCCGACGCGGCGCACACCGGGACCGAGTACCTGGACGCGCGGGCCGTCGCCGAGCACGTGGCCGGCTGCACCGGGGCGGGGCTCCAGGCCGGGTTCCACGCCATCGGGGACGCGGCCGTCTCCGCCGTCGTCGAAGGGGTCCGGGCCGCCGCCGCGAAGGTCGGCCTCGAACGGGTCCGGGCCGCCCGGCACCGCGTCGAGCACGCCGAGATGATGACCCCGGACACCATCGCCGCCTTCGCGGAGCTGGGCCTGACCGCCTCCGTGCAGCCCGCCTTCGACGCCGCCTGGGGCGGGGACGAGGGGATGTACGCGGACCGCCTCGGCGTCGAGCGCGCCCGCACCCTCAACCCGTACGCCGCCATGCTCAAGGCCGGGGTCGCACTGGCCTTCGGCTCCGACGCGCCCGTCACCCCGCTCGACCCCTGGGGCACCGTCCGCGCGGCCGCCTTCCACCGCACCCCCGGGCACCGGATCTCCGTACGGGCGGCCTTCGCCGCCCACACCCGGGGCGGCTGGCGGGCCCTGGGCCGGGACGACGCGGGCACCCTCGTACCCGGCGCCCCCGCCGACTACGCCGTCTGGCAGACCGGGGAACTCGTGGTCCAGGCCCCCGACGACCGGGTCGCCCGCTGGTCCACCGACCCCCGCTCCGGCACGCCCGGACTGCCCGACCTGAGCCCCGGCCGTGAGCTCCCGGTGTGCCTGGCGACGGTGGTCGGCGGCCGGGAGGTATTCGTACGGCCACAGGGGTGATCCCCCCGGCCTCGGCTCGGTACGGGCGGCCGGACCCGGATAGGTTCGGCCGGGTCCACCACAGGACGTCCGGGCCGGCCGGATCCGGCTCACCGCACCCGCGCCTCGGGGGCGAGGGAGGGTTTCCCCGGACGGGAGGCGGACGGCGGTCCCGTACTCCGAGGGAGCTCGGGAGAGGGTGGTCCCGGATCGGGGCCCGGCGCTCCAGTAGACAACGGTCACGGCGGCCCGCAGCCAGCGGGAGCCGGTCCGGCCCGAAGGACCGCCGGCCCCGATCGCTGTTCTAAAATCGTCCTGCTGTGACGGGACGGACGAGGCCGGCCGGTCGAGGAACACGCAAGGGGACCCAGTGAGCGACGGCGGACAGCGGACCTACGGACCGCTCGGCACCACGCTGGTGATCATTCCGACGTACAACGAGGCCGAGAACATCGGCCTGATCGTCGGCCGGGTGCGTGCCGCCGTGCCCGAGGCGCACGTCCTCGTCGCCGACGACAACAGCCCCGACGGCACGGGCAAGCTCGCCGACGAGCTGGCCTCCGCCGACGACCACGTGCACGTCATGCACCGCAAGGGCAAGGAAGGCCTCGGCGCCGCCTACCTCGCGGGCTTCGCCTGGGGCCTGGAGCACGGCTACGGGGTCCTCGTCGAGATGGACGCCGACGGCTCCCACCGGCCCGAGGAACTGCCCCGTCTGCTCACCGCCCTGACCGGTGCCGACCTCGTGCTCGGCTCCCGCTGGGTGCCGGGCGGCCGGGTCGTGAACTGGCCCAAGAGCCGCGAGTTCCTCTCCCGGGGCGGCTCCACCTACTCCCGCCTGATGCTGGGCGTCCCGATCCGCGACGTCACCGGCGGCTACCGCGCCTTCCGCCGCGAGACCCTGGAGGGCCTGGGCCTGGACGAGGTGGCCTCGGCCGGGTACTGCTTCCAGGTCGACCTGGCCCGCCGGGCCGTCCGCAAGGGCTTCCGCGTGGTGGAGGTGCCCATCACCTTCGTGGAGCGCGAGCTCGGCGACAGCAAGATGAGCAAGGACATCGTGGTCGAGGCCCTGTGGCGGGTCACCCAGTGGGGCCTGCGGGAACGCGCCGCCAGGCTCACCGGCAAGCGCCCCGTCTGACCGCCGGGCACCGGCCCGTCGGCACCGCGGGCCCCCTAGGGGATGTCCGGTACCTCCGACTGAGGCCGCTTTTAACCCGGACCGGGCACACTGGAAGGCATGACGACCGGCACTGGTTCTTTGAGGACCGGCACATCTACGGCCCCTCGACGGCGCTCACCCGCCCGCACCTTCCTTCCCCTGGCGGTCGCCGCCTGGCTCATCCTGGAGATCTGGCTGCTCGGCCTGGTCGCGGGAGCGGCCGGCGGGGTGACCGTCGCCGCGTTGCTCGTGGGCGGGCTGGTGCTCGGCGTGGTGGTCATCAAGCGTGCCGGGCGGCGGGCCTTCCAGAACCTCACCCAGACCTTCCAGCAGGCCCAGGCGCAGGCGATGGCCGGCGAGGTGCCGACCCCGCAGACGCCCAAGGGCTCGGGCAACGGCCTGATGATGCTGGCTGGACTGCTCCTGATCGTGCCCGGCCTGCTCTCCGACGTGGCCGGCCTGCTCCTGCTGCTGCCGCCCGTACGCACCTTCGTGGCCCGCAGGGCCGGGCGCAGCCTGGAGCGCAGGATGACCGCGGCCGCCCCCGGCGGCTTCGGCGACGCCTTCACGCAGGCCCGGATCCACTACCCCGACGGCAAGGTCGTCCAGGGCGAGGTCATCCGAGAGGACCGGCCCCCGGGCGGCCCGGACACCGACCGGCGCCCGCCGCTCACCCCGTGAGGGAGTGACCGAGAACACGCGATAAGCCGAGGGGCCCCGCCCCGGGTGTGGCGGGGCCCCTCGGCTTATCGCGTGTTCCAGTCCCCGGCTAGGCGGACTTGCGGCTGTCCCGCGGATGCACGGCAATGTTCATGGCGCCGGAACGCAGGACCGCCAGCCTTTCGGCCAGCACTTCCTCCAGCTCCTCGCGGGTGCGTCGCTCCATGAGCATGTCCCAGTGCGTTCGCGCAGGCTTGCCCTTCTTCTCTTCGGGCCCGTCCCCGTCCACCAGGAGTGCCATGGCGCCGCACGCCTTGCACTCCCACTCCGGCGGAATTTCTGCCTCAACCGAGAACGGCATCTCAAATCGATGTCCGTTCTGGCATGCGTACTCCACCGCCTGGCGCGGGGCCAGATCGATGCCGCGGTCCGTCTCGTAGCTGGTAACCACGAGCCGCGTACCGCGGAGAGCTCGCTCACTCATGAATCGTGCCTCCCGGGCTTGTCGCCCACAGGACAGGTGTCGCTGTCGTCGTCATCCGGTCAACGTCCGGTCGGCGGTATAGATTCCCGCTCCGGGTCATGCGTCGCCCGTCGTGCCGCCCCTTGTTGTACCCACCACTGCCCGTTTTGTCACATCTGGCAGCAGATGTCACCCAACGTCCACGCTTTGCGTGTGCGCAGTAACGGTCCGCCTGGCAGGGCAGAGGCGTACACTACCGGCCCTTTGCTTCAACGTCGAAATTCGTTCGGAATTCGTTCGTGGGTCCGGGACCCTCCGGGGCCGGATCCGGCCCCGGAGCGCGCTCAGACGCGCAGGGGAACAGGATTCCCCGCCGCCTCCACCGCGCGCCGCACCGGCACCCGCGCGAGCAGCACGAAACCCAGTGCGAAGAAGACCACCAACGAGATGATCGCATCCCGGTAGCTGCCGGTGAGCTGGTACGTCAGGCCGAAGACCAGGGGTCCCACCCAGCTCAGCCCGCGGTCGCTCATCTCGTAGGCGGAGAAGTACTCGGCCTCCTTGCCGGCCGGCACCAGGTGCGAGAACAGCGAGCGCGACAGCGCCTGGCTGCCGCCCAGCACCAGCCCGATCATCGCGGCGAGGGCGAAGAACCACACCGGCGTCCGGGCCGGCAGGAAGTATCCCGCCGCGAGCGTGAGGGCCCAGGCGGCCAGCGAGCCGAGGATCGTCCGCTTCGCCCCGTACGAGACGGCCAGCCGGCCCATCGCCAGAGCGCCGGCCACCGCCAGCACCTGGACCAGCAGCACCGCCACGATCAGCGTGGACTGCTCCAGCTCCAACTCCTCCGAGCCGTACACCGACGCCTGGGAGATCACGGTCTGCACGCCGTCGTTGTAGATCAGGTACGCCAGCAGGAAGGACAGCGTCAGCGGATAGCGCCGCATGTCCTTCAAGGTCGTCACCAGCTGCTTCCACCCGCTGACCGCCGGATCTCCGCCCGCCTCCCGCACCACCGTGCGGTCCCGCAGCCGACGCAGCGGGATCACCGTGAAGGCGCCCCACCACAGCCCCGCGGACGCCAGGCAGATCCGGACGGCCGTGCCCTCGGAGAGCCCGAAGGAGTCGTGGCCCTGGAACAGCACCAGGTTCAGCACCAGCACCAGCGCGCCCGAGGTGTAGCCGAAGGCCCAGCCGCGCGAGGAGACGGTGTCCCGCTCGTCCGGGGTGGAGATCTGCGGCAGGTAGGCGTTGTAGAGCACCATCGACAGCGAGAGCGAGGCGTTCGCCACGACCAGCAGCAGCCCGCCCAGCAGGTAGCGGTCGCCGCCGAGGAAGAACATCCCCGCCGTCGCCGTGGCCCCCGTGTACGCGGCCGCCGCCAGCAGCGGCTTCTTGCGCCCCGTCCGGTCCGCCACGGCCCCGACCAGCGGCATGATCAGTACCGCCACGATCACCGAGGCCGACACGGCGTAGGCGAAGTAGGCGCCGGCCCGGACCGGGATCCCCAGCGGGTGGACGTAGCCCTCGGCGTCCGCCGCGGCCTTGGCCACGGCGGTCAGGTACGGACCGAGGAACACCGTGAGCACGCTCGTCGAGTACACCGAGCAGGCGAAGTCGTAGAAGTACCAGCCGTGCTGTTCGCGCCGGCGTGCGGCGGCGGCTCTGCCGTCGTCCTCGCCGGATTCCGCTTCTGTTTCCGTCCGCTCGGTCATGAGCGCCCCCTCGCTGGTCCCCGTACGGGTCGGCCGCCGCGCCGGGCGCGGCGGCCCGCGGGCTCGTCAGGCCCAGGCCCCGCGCCGGTCCAGCACCGTCCGCAAGATGTCGATCCGGTCGGTCATGATGCCATCGACACCCAGGTCCAGGAGAGACTCCATGCGTTCCGGTTCGTTCACGGTCCAGACGTGCACCTGGAGTCCCCGTTCGTGCGCCGTGCGTACGAAGCGCCGGTCGACCACCCGGATGCCCGCCTGCGTCTCGGGCACCTGCGCCGCCACCGCACCCACGCGCAGGGCCGCCGGGATCGCGAAGGAGCGCAGCCGCAGCCCCACCACCCCGCGCACCCCGTACGAGGTCGCGAGCCGCGGACCGGCGATCTTCTGCGCCCGGGCCACGCGGCTCTCCGAGAAGGACCCCACGCACACCCGGTCCCAGACGCCGGCCCGAGCGATCAGGTTCACCAGCGGGTGCAGGGCCGACTCGTCCTTGATGTCGACGTTCCAGCGGGCCTCGGGGAACTCCTCCAGCAGTTCCTCGAACAGCGGCAGCGGCTCGGTCCCCGCGACCCGCGCCTCGCGCACCCGGCTCCAGGGCAGCTCGCGGATCCGGCCCTGCCCGTCGGTGACCCGGTCCAGGGTCGCGTCGTGGAAGGCCACGAGCTTGCCGTCCGCCGTCGCGTGCACATCGGTCTCGAAGTACCGGTACCCGGCGGCGGCCGCCCGGCGGAAGGCGGCGGCGGTGTTCTCCAGCCCGTCCGCCGCCCCGCCCCGATGGGCGAAGGGAATCGGAGCAGGGTGGTCCAGATACGGATGGCGCAGGCGTACGTGAGTCACGGGCGCAGTATGCCCGCTGTGCTCCCCGGGACGGCATCGGACGCGTGGCCACGGGGTGAACGGGCCTGCCCCGGGGAGCCGGTCGCGCCACCCCCTCTGGCCCGGACGGAACCCGCCATGACAGTCTGGGGCCGCGGAACCAATCCAATACCGGCCCCGGACCCCGCCCGCCGAGGCCAATTCGATGAAGGTGGACCGGACGCCATGGCTCAGTGGACCTCAGCGGTCGGTGCCGCACAGCTCGCCCGTCTCATCACCTCGCAGCAGGACCGCCCCGGCGCGCCCGGCGCCCGCAAGTCACCCGCCTACCGCACCCTGGCCGACGGCATCCGGCTGCTCGTCCTCGAAGGCCGCGTCCCCGTGGCCGCCCGGCTGCCCGCCGAGCGCGAACTGGCCGTCGCCCTCTCCCTCAGCCGGACCACCGTCGCCGCCGCCTACGAGGCCCTGCGCGGGGAGGGTTTCCTGGAATCCCGTCGGGGCGCCGGCAGCTGGACCTCCGTACCGGCCGGCAACCCGCTCCCCGCCCGGGGCCTGGAACCGCTCCCGCCCGAATCCCTCGGCTCGATGATCGACCTCGGCTGCGCGGCCCTCCCGGCCCCCGAACCCTGGCTCACCAAGGCCGTCCAGGGCGCCCTGGAGGAACTCCCGCCCTACGCGCACACCCACGGCGACTACCCGGCCGGACTGCCCGCGCTGCGCCGGATGCTCGCCGACCGCTACACCGAACGCGGCATCCCGACCATGCCCGAGCAGATCATGGTCACCACCGGGGCGATGGGCGCCATCGACGCCATCTGCAGCCTCTTCGCGGGCCGGGGCGAGCGGATCGCCGTCGAATCCCCCTCCTACGCCAACATCCTCCAGCTCATGCGCGCCGCCGGGGTGCGCCTGGTCCCCGTGGCCATGGCGGACGGCCTGAGCGGCTGGGACATGGACGTCTGGCGGCAGGTGCTGCGCGACGCCGCCCCGCGCCTGGCCTACGTCGTCGCCGACTTCCACAACCCCACCGGCGCGCTGGCCTCCGAGGACCAGCGCCGGGCCATGGTCGAGGCCGCCCGCTCCGCCGGCACCGTGCTCATCGCCGACGAGACGATGGCGGAACTACGGCTGGACCCGGACCTGGAGATGCCGCGTCCGGTCTGCTCCTTCGACCCCGCCGGCTCCACCGTGATCACCGTCGGCTCCGCCAGCAAGGCCTTCTGGGCCGGGATGCGGATCGGCTGGGTCCGCGCCGCCCCGGACGTGATCCGCAGCCTCGTCGCCGCGCGCGCCTACGCCGACCTCGGCACGCCGGTGCTGGAGCAGCTCGCCGTGAACTGGCTGATGCGGACCGGCGGCTGGGAGGAGGCCGTCGGGATCCGCCGGGAGCAGGCCCGGGACAACCGGGACGCGCTCGTCGCCGCGGTCCGCCGGGAGCTGCCGGAGTGGGAGTTCGAGGTACCGCGCGGCGGGCTCACCCTGTGGGCCCGTGCGGGCGGCCTGTCCGGCTCCCGGCTGGCCGAGGTGGGGGAGCGGGTCGGGGTCCGCGTCCCCTCCGGCCCCCGGTTCGGGGTGGACGGGGCCTTCGAGGGGTACGTACGGCTGCCGTTCACCGTGGGCGGCCCGGTGGCCGAGGAGGCCGCCGCCCGGCTCGCCGCGGCGGCCCGGCTGGTCGGCACCGGAGCGGGCGGCGGCGGCGCGGAGCCCCCGCGCACGTTCGTCGCGTAGCGGGCCGGGGGCAGGGCGGGGGGCGGTGCGGGCCTACGGGGCCTCCGCCGCCACCTCCGGGATCTCCGAGGCGTCGATCGACGGACCCGGCGCCTGCGCGGGGGGCTGGAGCCGGAGCGCCTTGGACGGGGTCACGCGGTCCTCCCCGCCGCCCGCACCCGGCACCTGTCGCTCGGGGAGCAGCTCCAGGACCGCCTGACGGTGGCCCGGGTGCGTGCCGTCGTCGTACGGGTCCGGCGTCGCGGGCACCTGGAGCCGGTGCACCGGCCCCGTACCGAGACGGGCGTACCCGCGGCCCGGCGGCGTCTGCGCCGGCGGGGTCGTGTGCGGGGGCAGCCCGAGGACGTCGGTGATCTGCTGGACGGAGGCGGGCCCGAGGACCACGCGGGCCCGGGTGTGCTGCCAGACGGCGTCGTTCAGCAGTTCCAGGTGGTCGAACTGTTCGGCCACCACCACCGTGATGTGCGCGGCGCGCCCGTGCCGCAGCGGAACCTGGAGCTGCGCCAGGGGGTCGGGGTGGCCCTCGGCGGCCGCGAGGTGTCCGAGCACGCTCGGCCGGTCCAGCAGGATCCACAGCGGGCGCCGGGTGTCCTCGGGGGCGGGGCGGCCCGCCTCGTGGGCCCGGTGGGTGGCGATCAGGCGGCGTTCGGTCTCGTGCGCGGCCCACTCGACGGTGGCCAGCGCCCCGCTCGGCCCGCACTCGACGGCCCGTACGCCCGCGCGGCCGGACAGGCACGAGTACTCGCCGCTGCCGCCGCCCTCCACGATCATGACGTCGCCGCCGTGGCGCAGGGCCTGGAGGGCGATCGAGCGCAGCAGGGTGGAGGTGCCGCTGCCGGGCTGGCCGACGGCCAGCAGGTGCGGCTCGGTGGAGCGGGGGCCGGTGCGCCAGACCACGGGAGGCTCGTCGCGGGGGTCGTCGTCCTTGACCACGGGCAGGGTGCGCCGGACCCCCGCCGGGTCGGTGAAGCCGAGGACGGTCTCGCCCGGGGAGGTCACGAAGGGCTGGGCGGCAATCCCGGTGGGCAGCGGGGCCAGTACGCGCAGATCGAGCTGGTTGCCCTCCTCGTCCCAGTCGAAGCGGTACTCCCGCCCGCGGCCGGACTTGGCGTGCAGCAGCGCCTCGATCCGGGCCCGGGAGGCGGCCTCGCCGTCGGGGAAGTAGGCGGGGTAGCGGATGCGGAGCCGGGTGACCCGGCCGGCCTCGTCGAAGGCGTAGTCGCCGAAGGCCCCGTCCCAGTCGCCGCCGTGGGTGAAGAGCGGACTCGGGTCCTCGGGGACGGAGAAGTACGGCACGAGGGCCTCGTAGAGGGATCCGAGCCGTTCGGTCTCGGCGTCACTGGGCCCGGTCTTCACCGGGGTGCGGTCGCGTCCCTGCCAGGCCGCCGCCGCCATGAGGGAGAGCAGGGCGGCCAGGGGGCCGTAGGGGAGGAGCGAGACCACGAGGACGCAGGCGGTTCCCAGGAACAGCGCGGGACCACGCTTGTCCTTGGGGGTCGCGGTCCACTTCCGCCGCCCGGCTGCGGCCAGGATGCGCAGACCGCGCCCGATGGTGAGGAGCGGATGGAGGACGTCCGTGGCGCTGTCGGCGGCCGTGCGAGCGAAGTCGCGGCCCCGGGCGAGCGACGCGGTGCCGCTGCTGAGGATTCGGGGGAGTGGGCGCCGTGCCACGGTCGTCTCCTGGAGTTGTGGTGGTGCGGGGACGGTGCGGGTCGGGGCGGTCTAGAGCTTGATCCCGCCGAGCAGGCTCGCGAGGCTCGCCGTGCTCGCCGTGATGCTGGGGGCGATGGCGGAGCCGGCGAGGAAGAAGCCGAAGAGCGCGCAGACGAAGGCGTGCGTCAGCTTCATCCCGTCCTTCTTGAAGAAGAGGAAGCAGATGATGCCGAGCAGGACGACACCTGAGATGGACAGGACCATGAGACGTTCTCCTGGTGGGTGGGGACGGTCACCATCAGTTCTTCCAGGCTCACAGAAAGTATCAATGCGACAAAAGGTGCATACGGGTGAATCCTGAGTTTTTTCACCGGCCTGGCCCACCCTGACTGGCGCGTCCGCCGCGCAGGGTGTGCGCCCGCCGCCGACCGGCATCCTTGCCTCGGACCGGGCCCCTCATGTCCCTCACCGGGCGCTACCCTGACGATTCACCCGTACGGACGCAGTGCCGTGCACCCCACGGCCCGCCCGGCCTGGGGAAACTCTTGCCGAAGCGGCGAGCGACGAGTAGCGAGTGAAAGGCGGCACGAGTGATGAGCAGGACCGACGAGAACGCGGACCACGCGGCCAGTGCGGACCACGCGGACGGCGCGGCGCAGGCGGCCGACGCGGCCGGCGTTCCCGACGCGGACGTCATCGAGCTGGCCACCAAGATCTTCGACCTCGCCCGCCAGGGCGAGACGGAGACGCTGACCGCCTACCTCGACGCCGGCGTCCCCGCGAACCTCACCAACGACCGCGGCGACACCCTCGTGATGCTCGCCGCCTACCACGGCCACGCCGACGCCGTCACGGTCCTGCTGGCCCGCGGCGCCGAGGCCGACCGCGCCAACGACCGCGGCCAGACCCCGCTCGCCGGAGCGGTCTTCAAGGGCGAGGAGGCGGTCATCCGCGCGCTCCTCGCCGGCGGCGCCGACCCGAACGCCGGAACCCCCTCCGCGGTGGACACCGCCCGCATGTTCGCCAAGGCCGACCTGCTGGAACTCTTCGGAGCCCGGTAATCCGGTTTTTTCCCGGGCCGCGCCCGGCCAGGACCGGGCCGAGACCTCACGGCTTGGTCACGGCGGCCTTAAATGTGGTCGCGGCACACAAACCGCCTGGGTCATCATGGCGTCGGATTCGATTCGCGGACATGACGGACGGGCAGGAGCGGGCTGGACACGACGGGTGTCCACACCCACCCCTGCCACACCGGCCGCCAGGGTCGCGAAGCACCGACGAGAGTGAGAAGGCAATGGTCTACATCGAGCGGAACATGACGGCGGACGTCCTCACATGCTGTTACGCGGCCCTGTGAATCCCGATTCCCGGTTGCGTCCCCAGCTTGATTTGAGGCCATTCCCATGTTCGAACCAGTCATAGCGCCAAGCGGCACCCTGCTCGGGCTCCTCCAGCGGGGCCGCGGCGACGGCACGCTGCACGCGCTCGCGGCGCCCCGGTCCGAAGCCCTCGCGGCCCTGGACCAGTGCGTGCTCCGCGACCCGCGCCAGGACTGGCAGGTCGAGAACCGCTCCCTGTACTACGCCCGCCTGTACCTGGACCTCGACGGCCCCCTCGGCACGATCGAGGCCCACCTCTTCAGCCCCGACGACCTCGTCGACGAAGAGGACCACCGCACGGGCCTCGCCCTGTCCGTCCTCGGCCACCTGGCCTCGTACGGCCGCGACGACGCGATCGCGCTGCTGCGCCGCTACGCCGCCTGCGGCGCCAACTGGGCGTGGGCCCTGGACGAGCTGGCCCTGCGCGACGACGACGAGGGGCTGCGCTCCCTCGCCGACGCCGTCCTCGCCCGGTTCCCCTCCACCCCCGAGGGCGAGGCCCGGCTCGCCGCCGCCGTCCGCGACGCCTACGAGCCCCGCCCGTGGTGCCTGTGGGAGGAGTCCCCGCTGTACGGGGAGCGCCTGCGCGCCGCCCGCCAGCAGGGCTCCTTCGACCGCTGGCAGCGCCAGCTGACCCCGAGCGGACCCCGCCCCGGCTGGGGCGTGCAGGCCGTCTTCGACTGGGCCGCCGACGGCCTGCGCCGCGGTACCCCGTTGCACGTGCCGGCCGCGCGCTGCCTCGCCGCCGTGGCGGCGCCCGAGGACCGCCCCGCCATCCTCGCGGCCGCCGCCGGAGCCGACGGCGAGGCCGCCCGCGCGACCGCCCTGCACCACCTGGTCCTCGCCGAACCGGAGAACCCGGCCGTCCTGGACCTCATCGAAGCCGCCGGGGACGAGCCCGCCGTGGCCGCCTACGAGCGCATGTGCGGCCCCGCGGCCCTCGACCGGGCCCGGCTCTGGGTGCACCGTCCCGACGCCCTGGGAGCGGCCGCCGCGTCCCTCCTGGCCGCCCGCGGCGGAGCCGACGACGCCGGCCTCGTCCTCGGAGCCCTGCGCTCCACCGTCCGGGGCTCGGGCCCCGACACCGTCCGCCTGTTCGCCCTCGTCGACGGCGCCGGCCGGCTCTCCATCGGCTGCGCGGCCCCGGTGCTGCGGCACGTCTACCGGGAGACGGCCTCCTCCCACCTGCGCGGGCGCGCCGCCCGCGCCCTGGCCAGCACGGACCCGTCCTTCGCGGCCGGCTTCGCCGTCGAGTGCCTCTGGGACTGCGAGGAGACCACCCGCGAGGTGGCCGCCCGCCACGCGGAGACGGCCGATGCCCGCGTCGCCCCCCGCCTGCGCCGTCTCGCGGCGGACCCGGCGGAGGAAGAGGACGTCCAGTCGGCGGTCCGCAGCCGCATCGCGCCGGAGTCGGCGGTGTAGGGGCTGGTGCCGGTCGGGGCCGGGGGTGGGCGGTGCTCCCCGGGTCGGGATCGGGGGAGGGCTGGGGGCGTCCCGCCAGTCCACTGTCCTTCCGTGCCGGGCCGGCCAGTCGAGGGCGCTCCCTTCGGTCGCGTCGCTTCGCGATGCAATGCCGCGTAGTCAAGCGGTGTGGTGGCGGGGCGCGCGGTTTGGGGTGCGGCGTGTCGTGAGACAGCGCAACGGGACCTCTTGTAGATCGGGGAAGTCCGCCAAGACATCCCTGAACACGAGGTCCCGTTGCGCTGTCAGTCTGTCACTGTTTCCCGTTCCCTCACTGTCGCTGGGGGTGTCTTCGCGCCGGGCCATCTGGGTGAGTTGACGCGGTACCTGCCGTTCGAGCTAGTC
>NZ_JBGWAB010000136.1:0-20011 GCF_041862025.1 Streptomyces sp. AB3(2024) | reverse complement strand
GGCCCGCCGCCGCCCTGGGTCGCGCTGCTCCCGCCTCCGGCCATGCCGCCGCCTCCCGGTGTACCGGCACCGCCTCCAGGAGTACCGCCTCCGCCACCGGGCGTACCCGCGGCGCCCTGGGCGCCGGCGCCACCCGGGGGCGCGGCACTGCCACCCTGGCCCGACGGCCCCGGGTCCGAGGGGCTCTGGGGGCCCGGCGTACCCGGCGTACCCGGAGCCGGTGAACCGCCCGGTACGGGGGCCGAGCCCCCGCCGGGCGACACGGGCCCACCCGCGGCCGGGGGCGAAGCCTGCTGACCGCCACCCTCCCCGAATGGCTGGATCAGGGCCACCGTTCCGCCGCCGATCGCGAAGACGAGAACGGCCGGCACGGTGACGGTCCACCTCCGACGGCCCCACCGCCCGCTCTCGGCGGCACCGCTCCCGCCCGGCGGCCCCGTCACCGGCCCGGCCGCCTGTTCGGCCACCGGCCCGGCGGACCCGGATCCCGGCCCGGTCTCCTCGCGAAGCCGGAGGGTGGCCCGGTCGGCGCCCTCGGGGCCGCCCCGCGCCGGCCCCTCCCGTTCGGGCACCGCCTCGGCGTCGAGCAGCCGCGCCGCCTGCCGGGCGAGACGTGCCACTACCTTGGGCGGCAGCCACGCCCCGCCCGGCTTCGCCGGGCGGACCCTCTCCGGGGCCTCCAGCAGCTCGTCCACGCCGGGCCGTTCGTCGACCCCCTTGATCAGGCAACGGCCGATGAACGCACGCAGGGCCCCGTCCGCCACCCGGTCCAGCGCCGGCTCGCCCTCCACGATCTGGAACATCACCGCGTGCTGGTTGCTGGCGCCGTGTCCGAAGGGCAGCTCGCCGGTGGCCGCGTACATCAGGACGCAGCCGAGGGTGAACACGTCGCTCTTCGCCCCGGCGCGCTGCCCGCGGACCTGCTCGGGCGACATGAACCCGGGCGAGCCGACGACCATGCCGGTGCTCGTGAGCAGCGACTCGACGGAGGTTTCCAGGGCGCGCGAGATGCCGAAGTCGATGACACGGGTGCCCTCGACGGTCAGCATCACGTTCGACGGCTTGAGGTCGCGGTGCACGATCCCGGCCGAGTGGATGTCCTTCAGGGCGCGCAACAGACCGTCGGCGAGCGCGTGCACGGCATCCACGGGCAGGGGGCCGTGCCGGCGCACGATCTGCTCCAGCGAAAGCCCGGGAACGTACCCCGTGGCCACCCAGGGCCGGTCGGCGTCGGGGTCCGCGTCGAGGACGGGGGCGGTGTACCGCTCGCCGACGCGGCGGGCGGCGTCGATCTCCCGGCGGAAGCGGGCACGGAACTGCGCGTTCGAGACGTGCTCCTCGTGCACCACCTTCACGGCGACCGTGCGCCCGCCCTCGGACCGGGCCAGGAACACCCGCCCCATGCCCCCGGCGCCGAGCCGCCCGAGCAGCAGGTACGGCCCGATGCGGCTCGGGTCCCCGGCCGCGAGCGGCTTTATGCCGCCTTCGACGTTGTCGTCGTCACTCACTGCACTGCTCATGCTGCCCGTCCCCCGGTGGTCTCCTGCGGTCGACCGAACCGGCCCGGCCGGTCGAACCCGCCTCAGGGTAAAGGCAGTTCGTTGCCGGATGAAGGCAAGGGTGGCCAACGCGGACCGGTCCGGGGCGCCGTCTGCCGATCCGGCCGGCGGTTCCCGCCCCGCCCTCGGGCCGGTACGCCCCACCGGCCAACGCGGCCGGGGCCGCCCCATCAGGCTGAAGAGCGCCCCCTGCCGCCGACCCGGATGTGGCGAAGCGGGTGCCGGAGGTGCTGCCCGGGGCCTGACGGATCCGGCACGACCTGAACGCATGCGCACAGGACCGACCCCCGCTCGGGGAGACCCCGGAGGACCGGCCCGTAGGTCAGGGGTAGCGCCTCGGTTGGCCGGGGCGCTCGAAGGAGAAGCCCCGCGGCCCGTGTGATCTCGCGGCACCGTCGCACAGGCAGGGCCGGGCGGAATCCCGCGAGCCCGGCATGGCCCGTCTCCATCGCTGCCGGGGGCGCCATGACCATCGACAACGCCGCATTCGCCCCTGTCCCCTATGCCTCGAAAGCGGCGAGCGGTGAGTCCTCCCCCAGCAGTCGTGTGCGGAACAGGTCGAGGACCGTGTCGAGGGCCTGCCGTGTGGGCTGTCCGGGCTCGTCGACGAGGTGCTCCGTCAGGACGGCGTGCGGCGGAAGGGGGCTCGCAGGATTCGCCGCGCCGGCGTCCAACTCGACGGCTACGAACGCGTCGCCCAGTTCGCGGCGCAGGTACGCGAACCGGTCGCCGGGCACCAGCCGGTCGCTCGAAAACCGCAGCCCGAGGACCTGGAGCCCGTCGCGCTCGCAGCGCCCGCGGACGACCGCCAGTTCCCCGGCGCTGATGTCGATGGAGCCCGCGCGGCGCGGGGTGCAGGCAAGCGGTAGTGACGGCTGGGACAGCACGGGGGCGACGATCCGCGCGTCCACGGCCATGGCCAGGGCGAAGCCGCCGGTCAGGCACATGCCGACGGCGCCGACTCCGGGGCCGCCGCAGCACTCGTGTTCAGCGGCGGCCAGGGCGCGCAGCCACCGTACGACGCGCGAACTCCGCCCCGTGGCCAACAGTGTGAACTCCCGGCTCACGCACACCTTCCACAGGGTCGAGGCCAAGGCGCGGCCGGCCCTCGGCCAGCCCACGGCGCCGGGATCCGCGTCCCGGCCGGGTGTACCGAAGAGCACCGGGAGTACGGCCGTGCAACCTGTCTCGGCCACGCGGTCGGCGAACTCGATGACCTTGGGGGTGATGCCGGGGATCTCCGCCATGATGATCACCGCCGGGCCCGTGCCCCGGCGCAGCACCCGGCGGGTGGCACCGTCATGGGTGAACCTGCTCTGCGTGAAGCCGGTCAGGTCGTGGTCTGGCACGCGCCTGCTCCCTTCCTTCGACTCTCCCGAATGAAGGCAAGTTACCCGTAGGTAGTCCTTCGCGATACGCCCCGCCCGACTCAACCGCGGCGCCACGAACCTCACCCGGGCCTGCATCGGGAAGCCCGACGCCAACGCATGCGCCTGAAAGAGGGGCTTACAAATGGATCAAGGAGGAGCGGAATCGATCGTCGTTATGCTGCGCAGCGAAACACGGAACCTGCCGCACGGAAATCCTATAAACGCGTCGGTCGCCACTGCTCTCGGGGTGAACGTTCATTGAGCGCCGCGCCCCAACCGGTGCGAACACCCCGGCGCACGATGCGTACTTGTGTCCAAGGGCACGGGGTCCGAAGCGGACCTCACCTCGGGTGTCGCGGAACTCCTCGGGGTCCCAATCCGTTTCGAGGACTCCCGGCCGCGCATGACGAAGGTGGCGACGCCGGCCCGGGTCGGCCTTCCCGAGGGCCTGCTCCAGCAGGGCGTACATCTTGGCGTACTCCTTGCCCTTGGGACCGAGGTGGCAGGTCCGGTCGAAGAAGATCGGGCCGATCGCGTCCAAGTCCACGAAACCGCTGGTTTCCAGGGCCTTGGAGCGGCCCGGTGCGATGTCGGCCGGCTCGGCAGGCTCGACCGGGACGTATTTCCTGCGGGCGTCGTAGCCCTTCACGATGTCGTCGAGATCGATTCCCTTGCGGTTCGTTCGTTCACCCGCCTGTTGCGGATCCGGTCGGAGGTGCCGCGTTGCAGCTGGTGGAAGTGGATGGGGTGGCTGTCGGTTTCGGCGTACACCCCGCTGGGGAGGCTCACCGGCCCAGGAACCGTTGCAGCCTCCCCAGCGGCCACGTGTTGATGACGTCGTCCGTCGTCAGCCAGCCGCGCTGTGCCGTCGCCACGCCGTAGCGCATGTGCGCCAGATGCGTCGTGGCGTACGCGTCGGAGTTCACCGCGAACTTCACGCCGTGCCGTTTCGCGCGCAGGATGTCCTCGTCGCACAGATCGAGCCGCTCGGGATGCGCGTTGATCTCCAGCGCCGTACCGGTCCGTGCACATGCCTCGAACACCGCGTCGAAATCGGCGTCGATGGGCGGGCGTCTGCCGATCCTGCGGGTCGTGGGGTGGCCGATGACGGCGACGTGCGGGTTCTCGCAGGCGTGTATGAGACGGCTGGTGAGTTCCTGTCTGTTCTGGTTGAAGTGGGAGTGGACCGAGGCCACACAGAGGTCGAACTCCGCGAGGAACTCGTCGGGCCAGTCCAGGCCGCCGTCCGGGCCTATGTTGAGTTCGGTGCCGTGCAGCAGTCGCATCCTGTGCTGCCCGCCGTCCAGTTCGCGTAGCCGCTCGCGCTGGGCGAGGATCTTCTCGCTGGTCATGCGCTGCATGTACAGGTTCGGGGCGTGGTCGGTGACCGCGTAGTACGCGTAGCCGCGGGCGGCAGCGGCGGCGGTCATGTCCTCCAGCGGGGCCAGCCCGTCCGTGAGGTCGGTGTGGGTGTGGAGATCTCCGCGGATGTCCTGCTCCGTCACCAGGTCGGGGAGTTCGCCGCGCAGGCCCGCCGCGATCTCGCCGCGGTCCTCGCGCAGCGTCGGCGGTATCCAGGGCAGTCCGAGCCTGGCGTAGATCGCTTCCTCGGTCTCGGAGGTGACGCTCTCGCCGCTCTCTGCGTCGAAGAGTCCGTACTCGGAGAGCTTGAGTCCCTGGCGTACCGCGAGTGCACGGGTGCGGATGTTGTGGGCCTTGGAGCCGGTGAAGTACTGCAGGCCCGCTCCCCAGGAGGCCGGCGGAAGGACCCGTAGATCCACCTGGAGTCCTGTGGCGGTCCGTACGGTGGTCTTCGTCTCCCCGTGCGCGATGACCTCGGCCGTGCAGGGAAGGGCGACGAGAGCCTCCATGAACGGGGCCGACCGCCGCGCTGCCACCAGGACGTCGACATCGCCGATGGTCTCCTTCATCCGGCGCAGGGACCCCGCGTACGTGCACCGGACGCAGCCGCGGATGTCCGACATCTCGGCGACGAGCTGCTCGGCGATGTCCATGGCCGCGCTGACGAGGATCCGGCCCCCGTCGGCCTTCCGGAGTACGGAGATGCCGTGCAGGATGCTTTCCTCGGTCCGCTCGCCGAAGCCCTTCAGATCACGCAGCCGTTCCTGGCGGATGGCGTCCTGCAGCTGGTCGACGGAGGTGATGCCCAGTTCCTCGTAGAGGACCATGGCCTTGCGGGGACCGAGACCCGGGACGGCGGTCAGCTCGCGCACTCCGGCCGGCACGGACGCCCTGGCCTCGTCGACCACGGACATGCGGCCGGTCCGCAGGTACTCCAGCACCTTGTCGGCGACCGATCTGCCGACGTGGGGGATGTCGCGCAGGCCCTTGGCATCGAGTGCCGAGACGTCCTCCGGGTAGCCCCCGACGGCACGGGCGGCCTTCTCGTAGGCGCGCGCCTTGAAGGCGTCCCCGCCCCGGAGAGCGAGGAGGTCGGCGTACTCCTGGAGCATCGCCTCGACCTGGTCATTGGCTCGGACCATGCTTCCAGGGTGCCCCCGCGCGCCCCGGGCGGGCACCCCGGGCACCCGCGCCGCGGGCCCGGCCGGGCCGGGAGTGTCCGCTTGGTGGGGAGGAAGTTGCACAATCGAGAGTGAGGAGCGCTGCATCCGCGCTCCGACTGGAGGGCGATCAGATGCCTGGGACCCGGTCTCGTTCGCGCTATGTCCCGGACAAGGGACTCACCACCCGCATGGTGACGACCATGTTCTTCATCGGGCTGCTCTACGTCGTGTTCGTGGGCGCCCTGCTGGCCCTTTTCCGGAGCTCGTGGCCCACCATCCTGGTGATCGCGGGTGGTCTGTTCGTCGCGCAGTTCTGGTTCAGTGACCGGATCGCGGCCGCCGGCATGGGTGCCCGCGAGGTCACCCAGGAGCAGGCGCCCGAGCTGCACGGTGCAGTGGACCGTATCTGCGCCCTCGCCGACATGCCCAAGCCCCGGGTCGCGATCGCCGACATCGACGTGCCGAACGCCTTCGCCGTCGGCCGGAACGAGCGCACCGCACTCGTCTGCGTCACCACGGGGCTGCTGCGCCGCCTGGAGCCGGAGGAGCTGGAGGGTGTCCTCGCGCACGAGCTGTCGCACGTCGCCCATCGCGACGTCGCGGTGATGACCGTCGCGTCGTTCCTCGGTGTCCTCGCGGGAATCATGACCCGCATCGCGGTCTACAGCGGACTCGGCCGCAACAGCCGCGACAGCAACGCCGCCGTCGTGGCGCTCCTGATACCCCTGGTCAGCGCCGTCGTCTACGTGATCAGCTTCCTGCTGACGCGGCTGCTGTCCCGCTACCGCGAGCTGTCCGCCGACCGCGCAGCCGCACTGCTGACCGGCCGGCCGTCGGCGCTCGCCTCCGCACTCACCAAGGTGACCGGCGAGATGGCGAGGATCCCGAGCCGGGACCTGCGCCAGGCGGAGCCGTTCAACGCGTTCTGGTTCGCGCCCGCGTTTTCGTCGAAGGAAAGCCTGAGCAGGCTGCTCTCCTCCCACCCCACGCTGGAGGAGCGGTTGGACCGGCTGGGCAGGATCGCGGCGCAGCTCGGCCGTCCCTGACTGGCCGGGCGCATCACCGGCAACGGAGGTTCGTACCGTGGGACTCCTCGACACCATCCTCGGCCGCAGCAAGCCGGTACTTCCCGACCTGGACCGGCTCTTCGGCCTGCCCGCCGCCGCGATCACCCTTGAGGCGGGTGCCGGGTTCGCTCCGACCGGCGTCGGCTCGGTGTGCTTCGCCAGTGTCGAAGGCGGTGCCTTCGCCCGGCTCCAGGAGGACGTACGGGAGCTGCTCGACGCCGATACCGGCAGCGGGGGCCGACCGGTCGAGTTCAGCCAGGACGCGTACGGCTACACCTGGCTCCTCGCCCGGCACCCTGCCGACGACACCGCCTCCTTGGTCAACGACCTGCACGCCGTCAACGCTCTCCTCCAGGACGCCGGCTTCGGTCCGCAGCTCCTCTGTTCCCTGATGGGTTTCGACGGGGCGGCGCCGGAGCGTGCTCTGGCCCTGGTCTACCTGTACAAGAGCGGCACTTTCTACCCGTTCGCACCGCTTCCCGGACCGGCCGGGGAGACCGGCAAGCGTGACAACGCCACGGAACTGCAGATCAGGGCGCTGCTCGCGGACGACCTGCCGATGGAACCGGACCTCAGCCGCTGGTTCCCGGTGTGGGGCGCTCCCGGGCTCGGCTGAGCCCGAGGCGCTCCAGCAGCGCGGGAAGGTCGGCGAAGGAGTCGAGGACGTGGTCCGGTGTGCCGTTGGCCGCCCGGTGCGTCTCGGGCAGGTACTTGCCCGTCTTGACGAGTACACCGGTGATTGCATGGCGCTGGGCCGCCAGCACATCGGATTCGATGTCGTCGCCCACCATGAGCGCTTCGGACGGGGTGGCGCCGAGGTGTGCGAGGGCGGAGGAGAAGAACGCCGCGGCGGGTTTGCCGGTGATCTCCGCCTCGACCCGGGCGGCCCGTTCCAGCCCCAGGAGGAAGGCCCCGGTGTCGAGGTCGAGGCCGTTGCCGGTGCGCCAGTACAGGTTCCGGTGCATGGCCACGAGCCGGGCACCACGTTGCAGATGCCGGAAGACCCGGTTCAGGGCCTCGTAGCCGAATGCTCCGCCCGCTCCCCCGAAGACGACCACATCCGGGTCCCCCATCCCTTCGTCGACGAGCGTCACACCCGCGAGATCGTCGCGGACGTCCCCGGTGTTGACCAGCAGACAGCGGGCACCCGGGTAGCGCTCACGCAGGTATGCGGCGGTGACGGCGGGTGCGGTCAGGATGTCGTCGACGCTGACGGGGAAGCCCGCTCCGGCCAGTGTCGCCGCGATCGAGGCACGGGTCCGCGAGGTGTTGTTGGTGACCAGCACCAGCGGAATGCCCTCCGCACGGAGCTGCCGCATGGCGTGCACGGCACCGGGCAGCGGCTCCCAGGACACCGTGAGCACACCGTCGATGTCGATCAGGACCGCTCCGATTCGTTCCATACGACCGACCGTCCCCGACTTGCGCAGAAGCCGCAAATGGGCTTGCTTCGGAGTAGGTGGGTACGAGGTTTCCTTCACCCCTACGCAGGGAGTGAACCACCGTGATGTTCACCGATCGCACGGACGCAGGTCAGCAGCTCGCCGAAGCACTCCGTCACCTGGCGAGGGAGGATCCCGTCGTCCTGGGACTGCCCCGGGGCGGAGTCCCGGTGGCCTTCCAGGTGGCGCGGGCGCTGGGTGCCCCGCTCGACGTGATCGTCGTGCGCAAGCTCGGGGTCCCCTCCCACCGTGAACTTGGATTCGGCGCCATCGGCGAGGGCGGCGTGCGAGTCATCAGTGACGACATCGTCCGCCTCAGCCGGGTCGGGCACGAGGATCTCGCAGCGGTCGAGCGCGCCGAGACGGCAGCGCTCGCCGGTCAAGCGCGGCGGTTCCGCGGCGACCGGCCGCGCGTACCGCTCGACGGACGGTCGGTGATCGTGGTGGACGACGGGATCGCGACCGGCGCCACGGCCGCGGCGGCATGCGAGGTCGTACGGGCGCAGGGTGCGGCCCGTGTGGTGTTGGCCGTCCCGGTGGCGCCACCGGACGCGGTTGCCCGTCTGCGCATCCAGGCCGACGAAGTGGTCTGCCTCTCCACACCGCGCGCCTTCCGCGCGGTCGGCGAGTGGTACCAGGACTTCGCCCAGACCCCCGACGAAGAGGTCCTCGCCCTGCTGGCACAAGCCACCGGCGGCGCCGTAACGCGCCCGCCCGCCCGGGCCTCCGAGGTGGTGGTGCACGCGGACGGCGTCAGGCTGGCCGGAGACCTCACGTTGCCGGCGGGCGCGGGTGCGGTCGTCATGTTCGCCCATGGCTCCGGCAGCAGCCGCCACAGCCCGCGCAACCGGTCGGTGGCGGCGACCCTGAACCTGGCGGGCCTGGGCACCCTGCTCTTCGACCTGCTCACACCGGCGGAGGAAACCGAACGCGCGAACGTCTTCGACATCGAAACCCTCGGCCGGAGGCTGGCGGACGCCACCCGATGGCTGCAGCACCTCCGGTCCGTCCCGATCGGCTACTTCGGAGCGAGCACGGGCGCCGCGGCGGCGTTGTGGGCCGCCGGGTCCGCCGACGCGGACATCGGCGCCCTGGTCTCCCGTGGCGGCCGCCCCGACCTCGCCGGGCCACGGCTCGCCGACGTACGGGCACCCACACTCCTCATCGTGGGCGGCCTCGACACGACGGTGCTCGGCCTCAACCAGCAGGCCCAGCGGAAACTGCGCTGCGAGAACCGCCTCGACATCATCCCCGGCGCCACGCATCTCTTCGAGGAGCCGGGAACGCTGGACGAAGTGGCCGCCCTTGCCCGGGACTGGTTCACGAAGCACCTTGTGACACGAGCCCGGTAGCGCCGTTGGCCGGCGATGGGTCCTCGGCCGCGCGACGGGGTGCACCCGCGGACCGACAATTGAGCATCTCGCTCCATCCCACCGCTGAAACCGCTCGATGTCGCCAGATTGCCCGCCGTCCGGCCGCCGACGGCGACGCCCCTCACGTTGCCGGTTGCCGTCAGACGGTCGATCCGGACATCCGTACGTGCGCGATGCCTCCGGACTCGTAGACGAGGGCGACCGACACCGAGTCCGTACTCGGCGGCTTCTTCCTCATGCCGCACCTGACCACACTCCCCCTCCTGCCCAACAGCGCGATCACGGCCGCCGTCTTCAACGTGCTGATGACGTACGTGGCGATGGGCGGTATGTCGGCGTAGACGACGGCCTGCGTGTTCAACTCTCCGTAACCAGTGCCGAACCAGCACGGGTGCGGTGACGAGGGGGGCTGATGTGGGGTTTCAGGTCAGCACCAAACAGCACGGGAACCAGCACCACCCCCTCCAAAACGGGTGGAAAATCCGCACATCAGGCGGGTCCCGTAGCCGTCGCCCCCAAAGGTTGGAACGAGCCGTCGCCGACTGTGTGGTGGTGGGGCACACAGGATGCCGACGGATTGTGATGGTCTGCCACATATGGCGCTGACCTGGGGGCTTCTAGGTTGCGGCGACACCGATCGTCTCCGCAGACCCCCTCTCATCCGGTCAGAGCTACGACCTGGGATTTCACCCTCAGCGCGACGCGAAAGTCAGCACCGAACCAGCGCCGCAAATATCTCGTGCCGGTTGGACAAGAACGGCATGGTGAACTGGGATCGGCTGGAAGACCATCGCCGGGCAGCAGGAAGAGCACTCGGCGTAGCGCACTTCGGCGGCCAACTCGAACGCCCCGCCCCGCTCGGCGTCCAGGATGGCCCCGAACAGGCTCGGTGAAAGGTCACCGATCAGGCCGTGCTCGGAGATCGGCAGAAAGCGCGAGCCGTCCGCTAGCCCAGAGCCGTATCCGAACTCCGTGCCTCCCTCCCTACCTCCCGCGGCCCGCCTCCTGGCAGGAGGTCGCCGATCGGAGGAAGATTCTCCATCGCCCAGCGCACGACCCGGATCGTGAACGACAGGAGATTCGACATGAGCGAAGCAGCCGACTGGAACGCGAAGGTCATCGCGGAGTTCCGAGAGAATGAGGGCAAGGTCGGCGGGGCCTTCGAGGGTGCGCCGCTGCTCCTCGTCCATCACCGCGGCCGCAAGACCGGGCAGGAGCGCGTCAGCCCGATGATGTACCTTCCGCACGACACCGAGCCGGACATCGTCTACGTCTTCGCGAGCAAGGCAGGAGCACCCACCAACCCGGACTGGTACCGCAACCTGACCGCCGCCGGTGACGGCACCGTCGAACGCGGCACCGCAACCTACCGCGTGACCGTCCGCGAACTGACCGGCGCCGAACGCGACCGCGTCTACGCCGACCAGGCGCGGCGCTACCCGGGCTTCGCCGACTACGAACGCCAGACCGCCGGGATCCGCACCATCCCGGTGCTCGAACTCCGCCAGGCATAGCCCACGCCCACGTGCGGTAGGTCAGCTTGCCGCGGCGGCCGCTGCGTTGACGGCCGCCGCGAAGTCCGGAGGGACTCCAAGCCGGGCGGGCATGACGCTGAGGCCGACATAACAGTTCAACTCCTGCGCCCTGCCGCCCTCGACGTACCAGAAGTCGGCGGTCGGGATGTCGCTCCTGGCTCCGGTCGGCTGCACGACCCCGGCGGGCGTCTCGAACGGCCCGGTGAAGGTGCCCTGGATCGTCAGCTCTACGGCGACGATGTCGCCCATGACGTGGCACCGGTGGAGTTCGCGGTGGACGTCGGGCGCCGGCGCGCCCATGTAGGCGACCTGTCCGGCGATGAAGACCGGTTTCGATCCGGTCGCGACCGACAGCTGCCGGTAGACGTCGGTCTCCGGCAATCCGATCGACGGACTGTGCGACTGGACCCACCGGTACCTCGGCCACGTCAAGGCCTCCCGCCACCGCTTCGACCCCTGGCAGGGTAAGCACCCGCACGCGAAGCCACCGGCCGGGCCTCACCCGAATGGCTCGATGGGCCGGCACGGACGACGAAGCGAAGATCAAGCGGGTCTGACACAGCCGAAGACTCCCAGCGGGAGGCGTAGTCGCAGCAGCCACGCCGGGCCTTCCCCGTCCCCGATGTCAGCGGCCTCTGCATACGGCGCCGGGCGACCGAGTGCCGAGACGGTCGCCGCTCGTCTCGCGCAGGTAGGCGTCGATCACGGCGAGGGTCGCTTCCGGCCGTTCCAGGTGTGGCAGGTGGCCCGCCTCGGGGATGACGTGGAGCCGGCCGCTGCCGAAGGCTTCGGCGTACGCGGCGCCGTAGGCGGGAGTGACGATGCGGTCGCTCCCGCCCCAGAGCAGGAGAGCCGGTACGTCGACGCGCCGCAGACGGCGGAGCAGCTTCGGGTCGTGCATGTAGGGGTCGCCCGCGAGGACGCGCAGAGTGGCCATGTTGTCGCGCTGAAGGGCGAGTTGCCCGGCGGAGAGCGTTTCGGGGTCACGGTGGAAGCGGGCCGAGTCGTGCCAGGCGTACTCGGCCACGCCGAGGGCATCGAGCGCGAAGAAGTCCCTGATCGGCTCGGTCTCGACGTGGACTCCGACGGGGTCGATCAGGACGAGGCCGGTGATGATGCCGCCGGTGTCCCGTACGGCCATCTCCGCAGCGGTCCAGCCGCCGATCGAGGAGCCGACGACCAGAACGTCACGCAGTCCGCGGTCTTGGAGGTGGTGCAGGTAGGCGAGGGCGAGATCGTCGATGCCGGTCAGCCATCCGGGGCGCTGGGTGCCGTCCCATCCCGGGTGTACCGGCGTGATCGTGTGGGCGGTCTGCGCCAGGTGGGAGGCGAGTCCGGCGACGGTGGCCGGTCCCCCGCCGCCGTGCAGGACCAGGCAGGGCCTGCCGGTTCCGGCTTCGGTCAGGGTGAGGGACAGGTCCGGGTACAGGGCGACGCTTTTGTCTGAGGGCATGCCCAGGACACTAACTAAGCTTGTTTATATAAGCAAGCTTAGTCATGCCGTAGGATGGACCCATGCCAGATGAACTTCAGGTCCTTGGAAGAGCGGTGAAGCAGGCCCAGTACAGGCAGCACCGTGCGCTGGACAGCCGCCTCGCCGCCGCCGGTACGACACTGGCCCAGTGGGACGCCCTCCGCGCGATCAGCCGAGCGCCCGGGGCGCCGGCTCGCACCCTGGCCACGGCGACGTTCCAGAGCGAGCAGGCCTTCGGCACGCTCGCCGGCCGGCTGACGGCCCTCGGCCTGATCGACCGCAGGCCGGGCCGCGGCCGACGTATCGAGCACTACCTCACTCCATCCGGCGAAGCGGTCCTGAGCGCAGGACACCGGATCGCCGACGAAGTCCTCGCCGCCTGCTACTCGAGCCTTTCCCCGGCCGACCGCGCCACGCTGCTCGGCCTGCTCCAACGCGTCGACGATGGCTCGGGCGCCTCCGCCGATCGGTGACGCCCTCGGTCCGGTGACGCAGGGCAGTCGGGCCACCGCTGATCGCCGGAACGGGTGCAGCGGGTTCCAGCCGCGGGTACGTTCCAGCCGAGGTTGTGCGCGTCCTGGATGCCGACGTTCATGCCGACGCCGCCGGCGGGGAAGTGCTGATGGGCGGCGTCTCCCGCGAGGAACACGCGCCCTGCGCCACCGGCCCGCCGCGGCGGTCCGGGGTGCGGCGGACTTCGACGGTTCGCTCGGGCGCGAATCCCGCTTGCCGGAACGGTCTGCGGACAGGGGAACGCGTCACCCTCTCCGCTGGGAAACAGAGCACACGGGCTCGGGGCGGCAGCGGCAGGGTCGCGTGGCTGTGACACCCCACCCTTGCGTCTACTTCACTGGAGACACAAGGGTGGGGGCGGGAAAGGGACGGCACGCCCTACGGACCGCCGCGCCCGCGGCGGCGCGGCGCACCGGCTGCGCAGACCGCGAGGAGTACGAGGGCGGCGGCGGCATCTGCCGCGCTGGAACGGCGACACGGACCAAAGCCCGCGCTTGGAGCTCGTGAACTGCACGGGACCACCCCTGCCCGGGCTCTACTGGCGTTCGTCCCCACCGCTCCCCGGCTGACGAGTCCCCCGCCGCCCCCACCTCGTGGTGCGGCCAGAAGCCGCCGGTCAAGGGGATCCACCGCAGCGGGCGCCCGGTGGCCCGTGACAGCGGGCGCCGCGCGCCCGTGCTGCCGTGAGGGCGTACGCGCCGCGCCGCCCGGCGGTGTCGGGCGGGGCTCGACCCCGAAGCGGCCCGGGAACGCAGCAACGCCGGCACAACCCACCTCCAGGACAAGCTGGACGCCATTCACGTCGGCGCCTCGCTGCGTACCGCCGACACGGCCGAGGACATCACCACCGCGGCCCTCGCGGCCCTGAGCACCCTGCTGCTCCTCACCGTCGGCGCCTTGACCTGGCGCACGACCGGCCGGGCGCTACGGCCGGTCGAGGCCATCCGCGCCGAGGTCGCCGCGATCGGCGACCGCGATCTGGACCGCCGGGTCCCCGCCCCGCGGGGCGACGACGAGATAGCCCGCCTCGCCGAGACCATGAACGCCATGCTGGAACGGCTGGAGGCCGCGGGGATCCGGCAGCGCCGTTTCATCGCCGATGCCTCCCACGAACTGCGCAGCCCCCTCGCGGTACTCCGGACCCAGCTGGAGATCGCGCACACCCACCCCGACCCGCAGGTGCGCGACACCCTGGTGGAAGGCGCCCTCCAGGACACCGAACGCCTCCAGGCGCTCTCCGCCGACCTGCTCCTCCTTGCCCGCCTCGACTCCACCGGGCAGAACCGTCCCGGCGAACCCGTCGACCTCACCGAACTCGTCCGCGCCACCCTGGCAGCACGTTCGACGGACCCCCATGCGGTCGCCCTGCACGCTTTCGGCGACATCATCGTCTCCGGCAACGCACTGTGGCTCGGCCGCCTGCTGACCAACCTCCTGGACAATGCCCAGCGCCACGCCCGGCACTGCGTCACCGTGCGGCTGGCGGCGGACCCGGTGACCGGCGACGCCGTCCTCGACGTCGCGAACGACGGCCCCCCGATCGCCGCCGCCGACCGGGAGAAGATCTTCGAACGGTTCACGCGCCTCGACGACGCACGCAGCCGTGACGACGGCGGCACCGGTCTCGGCCTGTCCTGCGATGTGGTCGAAGTAGAGGGTCCACTGCTGGTCGGGGTTTCCGTTGCAGCGCCAGAGAATGGCGTGATCGGCTCCTGACGGACAGAGCTGGTACCTGTAGCGGTTCACTTCCGGTATCAGGTGGGTGCACCTCGGCTCCCTACGTACCAGGTCTGGTTGGCGCCGCCGTTGTCCTGCCACAGCTGAGCGGGGGCTCCGTTCGTACCGCTGTAGCCGCCGATCTCCAGGTTGTAATTGTTCCAGCCGAAGCGAAACTCCGGTCCGGACACGTTGGTGCGCCTGAACCGCTGGTTGGATTCGTAGTGGCAGTCCCACTGGACGAGCTGTACGCCGTTACCGCGTTGCCGTTCGGGATGTCGACACATTTTCCGCTGTTCGCGTTGAACAGCGTGTACTGGTTGACACCGTAGACATCGCCCACGTACCAGAGCTGGTTCTTTCCTCCGGTACAGTCCCACTGCCGTACCGCGGCTCCGTTCATCACGCTCCAGTCAGCCGCCTCAAGACACTTGAGCGTACCCAGATTGGTGATCCGGTACGGTCCTTCGAGCGTGGGGTCGGCTTGTGCCGGCGTGCCCCAGCTCAGTGCCAGCATGAATCCGGACGCTATGGCGAGCGCCTTCATCACAATGCCTAGACACTTCGTCATCCGTTTGTCCTCTCTCGCCGGTGCGCTGCCGACGCTGCTTTGCCCTCAGGCTGGTGGCCAGATGGCCGGATTGGCCAGCAGAGTCCGCGTCGTGTTCCGGCCTGGCCCGTTCTCGGCACATCGAGATCATCTTGACGAGCGGGCGTCATCACCTTGGCTCGCAGCAGGCCTCGATGGGGGTGCGTGCCTCACCGAACAGGGCCGGCCCGTCCTGCGCCACCGTCGGCCAGTCGCCCGACGGCGGGTTGAGTTCGACGAGTTGCCCGGTGGAGAGCGCCGGGTACCGCTCGGCCACATCCGGGGTGACGGTCGCGTGATCGGACACCATGAGCAGGTCGTAGCCGAGCCCCTAAACACCTGGAGACCCTCATGGACGAACTGGCCGGCTTCGGCAGCACGACCACCAGCGTCGTCTACAGCCGAACGCTGCCCTATCGCGGACCCAACCGACCCTGACAACAGCCGACCCGCCGCCGCATTCCCGTACACCGGCGATGGAGATCGCGGTGCCGCGCCGAATGAGGTACGGGCCCTCCTGAACGCACCTGCCGATCGGCTCCGTAAAGACACCGCACCCGGGCGGCTGCCCTTCGAGGCGCTCCAGCGACGGCAGCCGCCCGCGGCCGCACCGCCGCCGCGTTCGCCGCGTTCGCCGCGTTCGCCGCGACGACCCTGGCCTTCTTCATCGCCTTCGAAGCATCGCGATCCGGGGCGCCGCTGCCTTGGGAGTGCGTAAGGCTCGGCCGGTCCGCCAGGCCCGGCGCCCTGCCGCCATTCGGGCCCGCGATCCGCCTCGCCCGGGTGAGTGCTCGGATCGGCACTCGAACGACACCAGGGCGGCTGTGCGAACTTCGGTCATGGCTGCGAGGCAGCCGCCGGATCCCACCTGTCCCGGCCCCCTGCGCACTCTCTGCGGGAGCGCAACGCCCGGACGCGGGTGGGTGCGGCATCTCTGGAGGCAGGTCCGTCCGCAGCGGCCGGCCCGCTCCGACGTTGGAGGAACGGCATGAAGACCCACATCTGGGCAGCACGAAGCGTCGCGGCAGTATCGGGCGTGGTGCTCGCAGGGGCGCTCCTGGCCCCGTCCGCGGTCGCCCACTCCGGACCGGACCCCAAGGGACCCGGCAAGCACACCAGTGGCAAGAAAACACCCGCCAAGAAGAAGCCGGCCAAGCAGGCTCCGGCCAAGCCGGTCGTCGAGGAGGCACAGCCGGGTCAGGTGGCGGGCCGGAAGTGCGTCACGACCCGTGACGTCGCCTCCGCAGTGGTCGACTACTCCGGATCCGGCCTGTTCGAGACGGTGTTTCGCTCCGCGACCGACGAGCAGGGCCACGCCTTCCTCAACGACAGCCGCAACCCCGGCGTCTGGATCAACCTCGCCCTGGTCCCCGGCGCCCCCAAGTGCGTCTACGACACCGCCCTCTCCGTGACCGAGGAAAACCCCGGGCACCTCTTCATCACCCTCCTCGCCAGCAACGGCACCCTCCACCAAGCCACCTGCACCTCCACCAGCAGCTCCCCCTTCTCCCCCGCCAACCTGGCCACCGCGTGCGCGCCCGGCTTCACGGAGCTTCCCGGCACCCCCGTCTGAACCGCAATGGTCCGGGGTGGATCCGCCCCGTAGCTCGGCCCCGCCCCGGACCTGCCGCTCCGCACCGACGTGCCGCTCCCGCGGCACCGTACGCCAGAAGGACGAGGAGTCACCTGTGACCGCTGACATGTGGAGCTACAACCCGGAGTCGCTCTACAAGCCCGGCACGCGCCTGATCGGATTCAAGGTCGAGGCCAGCGACGGCCACATCGGCAAGATCGACGAGCACACCGAGGACGTCGACGCCTCCTACGTCGTCGTCGACACCGGCCCCTGGATCTTCGGCAAGCACGTCCTGATCCCCGCCGGCACCGTCGTCCGCATCGACATGAAGGAGGAGAAGATCAACGTCAACCTCACCAAGGAACAGATCAAGGACTCCCCCGAGTACGACAAGGACAAGCAACGCGGTGATGCCGCCTACCGCGACCAGCTCGGCCAGTACTACAGCCGCAGCCACATGTAGCTCCCGTCCCGCGTGGCGGCTGAGGCTCCCCGCCACGCGGGCGGGCCTCAGTTCCCCGCCCCCGAAAGGGCGACTCCTGCCCCGCCGCGCCACGCCTCCACCGGGACGCATAGGAGAACCCTGCTGGTGTGTCCGTCGCACTGCGTCGAGGCCGCCCGAACATGAACCTGCCGACTGCCTGGCCCTGCTCCAGGTCATCTGTGCGGGTAGCGTGTGCAGTTGAGGCTGCTCCCGGGGAGTGGACACCGGGTTTCATGCGACGAGTGACAGCGTACGTGTCGTGATCAGTTGTTGTTCAAACTCGGCTGGTGTGAGGTAGCCGAGCGCGGAGTGGCGACGGCGCCAGTTGTAGTACGAAAGCCAGCGGAACAGCTCGAGCCGGGTCTGTGCCTTCGAGGTCCAGCGGCATCCGTGGAGCAACTCGCGCTTGAGGCCCTGGAAGAACGATTTGGCGAGGGCGTTGTCGTAGCTCGTGCCGACGCGGCCCATGCTGCGGCGGATGCCGTGCCGGCGGCAGACGTCAGCGAAGGCGGTCGCGTTGTACTGGGCGCCCCTGTCGGTGTGGAAGACGACGCCGTTCACCTGGCCGCCGCGGGCGGCCACGGCCATCTCGATCGCGTCGGTGACCAGCGAGGTGCGCATGTGGTCCGCGATCGACCAGCCCACGACCTTCCTCGAGCAGATGTCGATCACCGTGGCGAGATAGAGCCAGGTCGAGCCGACGGGTATGTAGGTGATGTCGCCGCACCACCTGGTGTTCAGGGCGTCCGCGGTGAAGTCGCGCATCACCAGGTCCGGAGCGGGCGGCGTGGTCCTGTCCACGATCGTCGTCCGCTTCTTCCTGCGCAGGTGGCGGCCGACGATGTGGTTGATCCGCATCAGCCGGGTCACGCGCTTGCGGTTGATCCGCCGTCCCCTCGCCCGCAGCTCAGCATGGACACGCGGGGCGCCGTAGGCGCCATTGTGCTCGGTGTGGATGGCGCGGATCTCGCTCACGGTCCGCTTCTCCTCGGCTTGGCGCTCGGCGCGGGCCTGCTCGGTGGCCAGATGGCGGTAGTAGCCGGCGCGGGACGCCCCGAGCACCCGGCAGATCCGCTTGACGCCGAAGTCGGCGCGGTGAGGTTGTTGCGTTTTGATGAGGTGACCCGGTTGTTGTGGGCTGGTGGCGGCCGTGTTGGATGGCGCTGTGGCGAAGGGTTTCCGGAAGGTGGATCGTGACCAGCAGTTCCTGCTCCCGGTGGACATGCGGGAGTGGCTGCCCGACGATCATGTGGTCTGGGTACTGCTCGAGGTAGTCGATCACCTGGACCTGAGCGGTCTGGAAGCGCGGTACTCGCTGGGCGGGGTGGGGCGCCGGGCCTATGACCCGCGGATGATGCTGGCGCTGTTGATCTACGCATACGCGGACGGGATACGTTCCTCGCGACAGATCGAGCGGCTGTGCCGGACCGATGTGGCGATGCGTGTGATCTGCGCGCTGCAGGTGTCCGACCACACAGCAATCGCACGATTCCGGCAGATGCATCAGGACTCGGTGCGAGAACTGTTCACGCAGGTGTTGCTGGTCTGCGCGAAGGCCGGGCTCGGCAGGCTGGGCACGATCGCGATCGACGGCACGAAGATCGCGGCGAACGCATCCCGGGCCGCTTCCTGCCGACGCGCATGGCTGCAGGAGCAGGTCGACGCCATCACCGCGGAGGCCGCTGCCGTGGATGAGACGGAGGACGCCGCCCTCGTGACGGGCACCGGGGGCACCCAAACGCCGCGGCAACTGCGGTGTCGACGGGAGCGGAACGAGCGTATCCGGCGGTGCCTTGAGGAGGTCAAGGCCGAGGAAGCCGCACGCGGTCAGGACGAGGAATCGATCGTAGCCCGGGCTCAGGCCCGCGTGGAGCGGGCGCGGCAGGGCCGCAGCGGAGGTGGTCCGCTGCCGCCCGGGGCGGACCGGGTGGCCGTGGCTATCGCCCGGGTTGAGGCCGCCCGGCAGCATCTGCGTGAGGCGCAGGACCGTAAGCGGGAGCGGATCGCGCAGGTCCGCGAGCAACTCCGCCTGGCTGAGGCCGGCCATGGCCCCAAACCGAACCTCGGCTTGTTCAGCTTCGACGAGACCAAGGGCAAGGAGGTCTCACGGGCCCGGCAGCGGGTGGCCCGGGCGGAACAGGCCCTGACCACCGCACAGGCCGCAGCCCGGGGAAGGGGCCTGGCCGGGGAGATGGGGCGGTCGACGAACCGAGGCCGTGGTGGTGGCCAGGAACCGCGCAACGCCCGTCGTCAGGTGCGGCGCAACGTGACCGACCCGGACAGCAGGCTAATGTCCGCCGCCGACGGCGGGGCAGTCCAGGGATACAACGCCCAGCTCGCGGTCACGGGCGACGGCCTGGTCTTGGTTCCGGAACTGGTGCAGGACGCCAACGACCTCCACCAGTTCCGGCCGATGAGTACGGCCGCGGTGCAGGCCGCTCTTCTGGTCCACCAGGCTCGGTGCACTGAGCAATGCCCCTGCACAGGAGTCTGCTGCATCACATCTGTCGCCTCACCCGCAGAAGGAGGAGGACAAGAGGTATTTACGCGCGGTTGCGGGCAGTCCTCTTGCTTCTGCACGCAGGACTGGATCGGCGTGCTCCTGCTCGACAACGGTTACTGCACCAACGAGAACCTCACCGCCCCCGGTCCGGACCGGCTCATCGCAACCGGCAACTCCCGTAACCTGCCAAGGCCAGGGGAAGACCTGGGGCCGCTGCCGCCAGATGCGGACGCCCGCACCCGCATGGCCCATCGTCTGGCCTCCACCGACGGTGCAACGCTCTAT
>NZ_JBGWAB010000135.1:0-20078 GCF_041862025.1 Streptomyces sp. AB3(2024) | reverse complement strand
GCCCGTGCCCACCCGCAGGGCCGGGACCCCGCGCGGGCCCGTGTTCCGGGCCGGCCGTCCGCGGGCCGCCTCCCGTCCGTCGCGCTGACGACGCTGCTGCGCCGCCGGGCGGCCTGGGGGATCGCCCTGGCCCGGTCCCGGGCCGGGCGCCGCTGACCTTCCGACCCCCGATCCGCCAGGAGAACCCGTATGGCCACCTCGCCACAGCCCGGCACGCCCGGTGTGCGGGCCCTCACCCTCGACGCGGGCGGGATCCCGCTGTCGGGGCTGCTCGCCCTGCCGGCGCAGCCCGTGCCCCGGGCCGTCGTGGTGGCCCTGCACGGCGCCGGCATGAGCGCCGGCTACTTCGACAGCCGGGCCCGCCCCGGGCTCTCGCTGCTCGAACTGGGCGCCTCCCTGGGCTACACCGTCCTCTCCCTGGACCGGCCCGGCTACGGGGTCTCGGCGGCGGCGCTGCCCGAGGGGCAGGAGCTCGCCGGGCAGACCGAGACCCTCCTCGCGGCCCTGGAGGACTTCGCCCGCGGTCACGAACTCGGCGCGGGCTACTTCCTCGTGGCCCATTCCAACGGCGGCCGGCTCGCCCTGTCCGCCGCGGGCGCCGGGGGCGGTTTCGCGCCGCTCGGCGTGGACCTGTGCGGGCTCGGCCGGCGCTTCGCCGTGGAACTCGGGCAGCTGCCCGGGGCGGCGGACCTGCGGGGCCAGTGGCGCCGCCACTGGGGGGCGTTGCGGTTCTACCCGCCGGACGCCTTCCGGCAGGGCGCGGAACTCATCCGTCCGGTGCCGGTCCTGGAGGCCAGGGAGACCATGCGCTGGCCGGACATGTACCCCGCGGTCGCGGCCCGGGTGGGGGTTCCGGTCCGCTTCACCTTCGCGGAACAGGAGCTGTGGTGGAGGACCGACGGCGCGGCTCTGGAGGAACTCCTGAGTCCGCTGCCGCGGGCCGCGGAGGCCGTCCGCCAGCCCGATTCCGGTCATAACATCAGTCTCGGCTGGGCCGCCCGCACCTACCACCTGCGGGTCCTCGCCTTCCTGGAGGAGCGCCTGCTCGCCGCCGACGCGGCCCTCGCCGCCCCCGTGGCGACGCCCTGACCGATACCTGAACAAGGTTGACGCGGATCTGACATAAAGCCCGTTGACCCGTGGATCGGCATCTATGAGGCTTTTCGTGAGCATCCCGAGACGTGTAACGAATCCGTCATACCGGGGCACGTCACCTCGTTCTGCCTGTACTCGCTTTGATTCATGAGATTCATCCCGAAAAGGAACACACATGAGTGACGTGAAGGACCTGGTCCAGGTCGCCGGCATCATCGACGCCGAGGAGGCCAAGCTGCTGGCCGAGGAGGGCGTTGACTGGTTCGGCTTCCCGCTCCGCCTCCCGTCGGGCAAGGACGACATCTCCGAGGCCGCGGCCACGGAGATCATCGCCGGCCTGACCGCGCCCCAGGAGGGCGTCCTCATCAGCTACATGACGGATGCCGACGAGATCAGCGCGTTCACCACCCAGCTCGGGGTCAAGGCCGTCCAGCTCCACGGCGACGTCGAACCGGAGCAGCTGCGCAAGCTCAAGGCCAACCGCCCCGACCTCTACGTGCTCAAGAGCCTGGTCGTGAAGGAGGACAACGCCGAGGAGCTGCTCAAGCTCGTCGACGAGGTCGCGGACGTGGTGGACATGTTCATCACCGACACCTTCAACCCGGCCACCGGTGCCAAGGGCGCCACCGGCCTCACCCACGACTGGAACGTCAGCGCCGAGCTCGTGCGCCGTTCCCCCAAGCCCCTGATGATGGCCGGCGGCCTGAGCCCGGAGAACGTCGCCGACGCGATCCGCTTCGTCAAGCCCGCCGCCGTCGACGCCCACAGCCTCCTTGAGGGCGCCGACCGCCGCAAGGACCGCGCCAAGGTCGCGAAGTTCGTGGCCGAGTCGCGCAAGGCGTTCGCCGAGATCGCGGGCTCCTGACCCCGGCACCCCACCATGCGGTTGCGGCCGCCCGGGGCCCCCTGGGCCCCGGGCCCGGCCGCAGCCCGTCTCCACCGACCGACGAGAAGCAGGTTCTCATGGCGACCGGCCACCACAACGTCCACCCGCTGCCGCAGACCAACCAGCTCCGGGCCATGCACACGATCATCCGCGACCGCGACGCGTCGCGCGCGGACTTCGTGTTCTACTCCCGGCGCATCATCCGGCTCCTGCTCGAATCGGCCCTCGACCAGCTGCCGTTCGACAAGCAGAAGGTCGTCACGCCGGTCGGCGAGACCTACGAAGGGCTCACGTTCGGTCCGAAGCTGTGCGCCGTGCCCGTGATCCGGGCCGGTGACTCCATGGTGGACGAACTGCGCGAGATCGTGCCGAACATCCGCATCGGCAAGGTCCTCATCCAGCGGGACAAGACCACCAAGCTCCCGCACCTCCTCTACCAGCACCTGCCGGCCGACATCGCGGACCGGCACGTCCTGCTCCTGGAGCCGATGCTCGCCACGGGCGGCAGCGCCAACGCCGCCATCGGCGTGCTCCTCGAAGCGGGCGTCCGCGAGGAGAACATCGTCTTCGTCAACTTCCTCGCCGCGCCCGAGGGCATCGCCGCGGTCCACAGCCGGCACCCGGCCGTCAAGATCGTCACCTCCTCGGTCGAGGAACGCCTCAACGAGCACGCGTTCATGATCCCGGGCATCGGCGACTTCGGTGACCGCTTCTTCGGTACGACCGACTCGGGCGCCGCCCGATGAAGAGCTCCCGCACCCTGGCGGACTCCGCGCTCACGGCGTTGGCGCCCGCGATCTGGGGTTCGACGTACCTGGTCACCACGGAACTGCTGCCCGAGGGACGCCCCCTGCTGGCGGCGGTCCTGCGCGCCCTGCCCGCCGGGCTGATCCTGGTGCTCTTCGGCCGGACGCTGCCCAAGGGAATCTGGTGGTGGCGGGCCCTGGTCCTGGGCGTCCTGAACATCGGCGCCTTCTTCTACCTGCTCTTCGTCGCCGCCTACCACCTGCCGGGTGGTGTCGCCGCGCTGGTGATGTCCATCCAGCCGATGATCGTGCTGCTGCTCGGCGCCGTCCTGCTGAAGGAGAAGATCAAGCGGATCCACCTGGCGGCCTGTGCGCTCGGCGCGGCCGGTGTGGGGCTGCTCGTCCTCCAGCCGAACGCCGGGCTGAACGCCACCGGTGTCATCGCCGGCCTGCTGGGCGCGCTCAGCATGGCCTCCGGCATCGTGCTGACCAAGCGCTGGGGCCGCCCCGAGGGCGTCGGCCTGCTGCCCTTCACGGGCTGGCAGCTGAGCGTCGGCGGTCTGGTCCTGCTCCCGATCGCGCTGATGGGCGAGGGCCTGCCCGACGAGATCACCGGCAAGAACGTCTGGGGCTTCCTCTACCTCGGCGTCATCGGGGCCCTGTTCGCCTACGCGATCTGGTTCCGCGGCGTACAGCGCCTGCCCGCCCTGGCCGTCTCGTTCCTGAGCTTCGCCTCCCCCCTGGCGGCCACCCTGCTCGGCTACTTCGTCCTCGACCAGTCGCTCTCGCCGCTCCAGATCGTCGGAGCGCTGGTGGTCGTCGGCGCGGTGTTCCTGGCCCAGCCGCGGCCGGGCCGCAGGCAGCCGAAGCCCGAGCCCGAGCCCGAGGCGGCCCGCCGGACCCCGCGGGAAGCAGTCGAGGCGTAACGCCCCGACGGCCTCCCGCCCGAGACTCCCCGCCGCCGGCCCCTTCCCCCCTGGGCGCGGGCGGGGAGCGGTGGTGGCACACCGCGGTCTCCCCCGTCCGCGGTGTGCCGCCCACCCCCCCCCACACACAGACAACAGACCAGAACGCGCACCACTCCGTGAGAGGACCGAGATCGTGCCCCACGTCCACGTCAGGCACTACCCGAGGAACTTCACGGAGGAGCAGCTCAGGGCCATCGACGAAGCGGTCACCGTCGCTGTGACGAGCACCTTCGCCACCGGGGAGGACACCGTCTCGATCTCCCTTGAGCCGGTCACACCGGAGGACTGGGAGAGCCAGGTCCTCGCCGAGATAGCGGCCCGCCGGGACGAGCTGATCAAAGCGCCCGGCTACTGGAACGAGAGTTGAGAGAGCCCCGATGAGCGCAAGCAACGGCATCCCCGTCGTCTACACCGAGGAGGTCCGCGAGGCCCTCCACGAGGGCGCGGCCGTCGTCGCCCTGGAGAGCAACGTCATCACGCACGGCCTTCCTTACCCGGACAACGCGGCCACCGCCCGCAAGGTGGAGGACGCCGTACGGGCCGGTGGCGCCGTACCCGCGACGATCTGCATCGAGGCCGGCGAGATCCGGGTCGGCATGAGCGACTCCGACATCGAGCGCTTCGCCTCCCTGCCCGGCATCCCCAAGGTGTCCAGCCGGGACCTGCCGGTCGTACTGGCGCAGGGCGGCCTCGGTGCCACCACCGTGGCCACCTCCGTCGTCGCGGCCGAGCTCGCGGGGATCCCGTTCTTCTCGTCCGCCGGCATCGGCGGCGTGCACCGGGGCGCCCAGGAGACCTGGGACGTGTCCTCGGACCTCATCCAGTTCACCCGCTCCAAGGTCGCCGTCGTCTGCGCGGGCGCGAAGATGATCCTCGACCTCGGTCTGACCCTGGAGTACCTGGAGACGCAGTGCGTCCCCGTCGTCGCCTACCGCTCGGACGACTTCCCCGCCTTCTACTGCCGTACGAGCGGCCACAAGGCGCCCCACCGCCTGGACGACGAGCAGGTCATCGCCCGCGCCGTCGAGGCCCACTGGGCCCTCGGCAACAACAGCTCCTTCCTGATCACCACCCCGGTCAGGGAGGAGGACGCCATCGACTCCACCGAGGTGGACACGGCCATCCGCGCCGCGGTCGCCGAGGCCACCCGTGACGGGGTGTCGGGCCAGGCCATCACCAAGTACCTGATGCGCGCCGTCGACGCGGCGACCGAGGGCCGTTCGGCCAAGGCCAACATGGCCGTCCTCGCCTCCTGCGCCGAGGCGGCCGGCCGCCTCGCCGTCGCCCACTCCCGCCACCTCGCCGAACTCGCGGGCCGCTGACCCGTCCCGTCCGCAGGCGTTTTCCGTTCCACCACCGCACCACGCGTTGACCTCAGTCTGGAGAGACACATGTCCGAGAAGCTGTTCGAGCCGGTCACCCTGGGGAAGCTGGCCCTGAGCAACCGAGTGGTCATGGCGCCCATGTCCCGCAACCGGGCGACCGCCGAGGGCCTGGCCACCGACCTGATGGCCACCTACTACGGCCAGCGGGCCGGCGCCGGCCTGATCATCACCGAGGGCGCGCAGCCCAGCGCCGTGGGCCAGGGCTTCGGCAACAGCCCCGGTCTGCACACCCAGGAGCAGGCCGAGTCCTGGAAGCCCGTCACCGAGGCCGTGCACGCCGCCGGCGGCAAGATCGTGGTGCAGCTCATGCACGCCGGCCGCATCGGCCACCCCTCGCTGTACCCGAGCGGCCACCAGTCGGTCGCCCCGTCCGCCGTCGCCGCGGCCGGCCAGGCCTACGGCCCCGAGGGTCCGCTGGACTACCCCGAGCCGCGCGCCCTGACGGTCGAGGAGATCGCCGAGGTCGTCAAGGAGCACGCGGACGCCGCCGAGCTCGCCATCGAGGCCGGCTTCGACGGCGTCGAGGTCCACGCGGGCAACGGCTTCCTGCTCCACCAGTTCCTGGCGGAGAACAGCAACCAGCGCACCGACCAGTACGGCGGCTCGGTCGAGAACCGCGTCCGCTTCGCGATCGAGGTGATCGAGGCGGTCTCCGAGCGCATCGGCGCCGACCGCGTCGGCGTGCGCATCTCGCCGTCGAACCCGTACAACGACATCGTCGAGGGCGACACCCACGCCCTCTACGAGGCGCTCGTCGCGGCCCTCCCGCCGGTGGCCTTCCTGCACATCCTGGAGGGCGGCAACCGCGACCACATCGCCGCCCTGCGCGCGCAGTGGACCGGCACGATCATCCTGTGCCCGCACCCGGAGAACGGCGTCCCGGTCTCGGCCGAGATCGCCACCGAGGCGCTGGAGACCGGGGTCGCCTGCGCGGTCGCCTTCGGCTCGGCCTTCCTCGCCAACCCGGACCTGACGGAGCGCATCCGCACGGGCGCCGCGCTGGCCGAGGCCGACCAGAGCAAGTTCTACGGTGGCGACCACACCGGTTACACCGACTACCCGACGCTCGCCGAGGCCGGCGCGGCGTGAGCGAGACCGGGCAGATGCTGCTGTTCTCGGGGCGCGCACACCCCGAGCTGGCCGAGGCGATCGCCGCCGAGCTGGGTACGACGCTGGTCCCGACGAAGGCGATCGACTTCGCCAACGGCGAGATCTACATCCGCTACCACGCCTCGGTGCGCGGCGCGGACTGCTTCGTGGTCCAGAGCCACACGGCGCCGATCAACAAGTCGATCATGGAACAGCTGATCATGATCGACGCGCTGAAGCGCGCCTCGGCCCGCAGCATCACCGTGATCCTGCCGTTCTACGGGTACGCCCGCCAGGACCGCAAGCACAGCGGCCGGGAGCCCATCTCGGCCCGCCTGGTGGCGGACCTGCTCAAGACGGCCGGCGCGGACCGGATCCTCACGGTGGACCTGCACGCCGACCAGATCCAGGGGTTCTTCGACGGCCCCGTGGACCACCTCTTCGCCATGCCGGTCCTCGCGGACTACATCGGCTCCAAGGTGGACCGCGAGGACCTGACCGTGGTCTCGCCCGACGCCGGCCGCGTGCGCGTGGCGGACGGCTGGTGCGACCGGCTGGGCGCCCCGCTCGCGATCGTCCACAAGAGGCGCGACAAGGACGTGGCCCACCAGGTCACGGCCCACGAGGTGGTCGGCGACGTGCGCGACCGCGTCTGCGTCCTGGTCGACGACATGATCGACACCGGCGGCACCATCTGCGCCGCGGCCGACGCCCTCTTCGCCCAGGGGGCGAAGGACGTCATCGTTGCGGCCACGCACGGGGTGCTCTCCGGCCCCGCCGCGGACCGGCTGAAGAACTCCCGCGTCAGCGAGTTCGTCTTCACGGACACCCTGCCGGTGCCCGGGGCCCTCGGACTGGACAAGGTCACCGTCCTGTCCATCGCCCCGCTCATCGCCGGAGCCTCTCGCGAGGTCTTCGAGAACGGATCAGTGACCCGGCTCCTCCAGAGCCGGTGAACGCCCGGACGGACGGGCCGACGGGGGCCCGTCCGTCCGTTGGGGGAGGGCGGCCGCACGCACCGCGCCGTTCCGGTCATCCCGGGTGGTGAGGCTCCGGCCTCGCGCCCTCGTTCTTCGGTTTTCCCGGCCGGACAGTCGCTCCGGCCTCCGACGCCCACCGTGCCGCGGCGTCCGCCTCCGGGCGGACCCGCTCTCCACACGCCGGTGAGGTGTCGCATCGCGGGCTCACCGACACACCGGAGCCCGGCGCGGGGGCGTTTCGCACGCGCCCGTTGCTCCACAACGGAACGTAAGGAAGCGGGAAATGACTCTTCAGGAGACCAGCGTGCTCGAGCCCACCCTGCGCGGCACCACCACGTTGCCCGACCTGCTGGCGAAGCGGGTCGCGGAGCACCCCGAGGCGACCGCCGTCGCCTACCGGGACGAGAAGCTCACCTACCGCGAGCTGGCGTCCAGAAGCTCCGCCCTCGCCGAGTACCTCAGACACCTCGGGGTCTCGACGGACGACTGCGTCGGCCTCTTCGTCGAGCCGTCCATCGATCTGATGGTCGGCGCCTGGGGCATCCTGTCCGCCGGCGCCGCCTACCTGCCGCTGTCCCCGGAGTACCCCGAGGACCGGCTGCGGTACATGATCGAGAACAGCCAGGCGAAGATCATCCTGGCGCAGCAGCGCCTGGTCTCCCGCCTGCGCGAGCTCGCCCCGCAGGACGTCAAGGTCGTCACCCTGCGCGAGTCCGAGGCGTTCGTCCGGCCCGAGGGCCAGGTGGCCCCGGCCATCGAGGGCGCCCGCCCCGACAGCCTCGCCTACGTCATCTACACCTCCGGCAGCACGGGCAAGCCGAAGGGCGTGATGATCGAGCACCACAGCATCGTCAGCCAGCTCGGCTGGCTGCGCGAGACCTACGGCATCGACCGCAGCAAGACCATCCTGCAGAAGACCCCGATGAGCTTCGACGCCGCCCAGTGGGAGATCCTCTCCCCGGCCAACGGCGCCACCGTCGTCATGGGCGCCCCCGGCGTCTACGCCGACCCCGAGGGCCTCATCGAGACCATCGTCAAGTACGGCGTGACCACCCTGCAGTGCGTCCCCACCCTGCTCCAGGGCCTGCTCGACACCGAGAAGTTCCCCGAGTGCACCTCCCTGCAGCAGATCTTCAGCGGCGGCGAGGCCCTCTCGCGCCTCCTGGCGATCCAGACCACGCAGGAGATGCCGGGCCGCGCCCTGGTCAACATCTACGGGCCGACCGAGTGCACCATCAACTCCTCCTCGTACGCGGTCGATCCCGCCGAGCTGGACGAGGCACCGCAGTCCATCTCCATCGGCGCCCCGGTGGCCGGCACCGAGTACCACATCCTCGGCAAGGAGGACCTCAAGCCCGTCGGCGTCGGGGAGATCGGCGAGCTCTACATCGGCGGCGTCCAGCTGGCGCGCGGCTACCTGCACCGCCCCGACTTGACCGCCGAGCGCTTCCTGGAGATCGCGCTCACCGAGGGCGCCGCGCCCAAGCGCCTGTACAAGACGGGCGACCTGGGCCAGTGGAACCCGGACGGCACCGTGCAGTTCGCCGGCCGCGCCGACAACCAGGTCAAGCTGCGCGGCTACCGCGTCGAGCTGGACGAGATATCCCTGGCGATCGAGAACCACGACTGGGTGCGCAACGCGGCCGTCATCGTCAAGAACGACGGCCGCACCGGTTTCCAGAACCTCATCGCCTGCGTCGAGCTGAGCGAGAAGGAAGCCGCCCTGATGGACCAGGGCAACCACGGCTCCCACCACGCCTCGAAGAAGAGCAAGCTCCAGGTCAAGGCGCAGCTGTCCAACCCGGGCCTGCGCGACGACGCCGACCTCGCCGCCCGCACCGCCTACGACCTGCCGGGCGCCGAGCCGACCCCCGAGCAGCGCAGCCGCGTCTTCGCCCGCAAGACGTACCGCTTCTACGAGGGCGGCGCGGTCACCGAGTCCGACCTGCTGGCGCTCCTCGGCGGACAGGTCCCCGCAGCCTACTCGCGCAAGGCCGCCGACCTGGCGCCCGCCGAACTGGGCCAGATCCTGCGCTGGTTCGGCCAGTACCTCAGCGAGGAGCGGCTGCTCCCCAAGTACGGCTACGCCTCCCCGGGCGCGCTGTACGCGACGCAGCTGTACTTCGAGCTGGAGGGCGTCGGCGGGCTGCAGCCGGGCTACTACTACTACCAGCCGCAGCGCCACCAGCTCGTCCTGATCAGCGAGAAGGCCGCCACCGGCAAGCCCACCGCCCACATCCACTTCATCGGCAAGCGCGGCGGCATCGAGCCGGTCTACAAGAACAACATCCAGGAGGTCCTGGAGATCGAGACCGGCCACATCGTCGGCCTCTTCGAGCAGGTGCTGCCGTCCTACGGCCTCGACATCCGCGACCTGGCGTACGAGCCGGCCGTCCGCGACCTGCTGGACGTCCCCGAGGAGGACTTCTACCTGGGCACCTTCGAGCTGGTCCCGCACGCGGGCCGGCGCGAGGACCACGCCGAGGTCTACGTCCAGACGCACGGCAGCAAGGTCGCGAACCTCCCCGAGGGCCAGTACCGCTACGCGGACGGCACGCTCACCCGCTTCTCGGACGACATCGTCCTCAAGAAGCACGTCATCGCGATCAACCAGTCGGTGTACCAGGCCGCCAGCTTCGGCATCTCGGTGGTCAGCCGCGCCCCCGAGGAGTGGATGCACTACGTCACCCTCGGCAAGAAGCTCCAGCACCTGATGATGAACGGCCTCGGCCTGGGCTTCATGTCCTCGGGCTACAGCTCGAAGACCGGCAACCCGCTGCCGGCCTCGCGCCGGATCGACTCCGTCCTGCACGCCAACGGCGTCGAGAGCGGTCCGTCGTACTTCTTCGTCGGCGGCCGGATCAGCGACGAGCAGCTCGGCCACGAGGGCATGCGCGAGGACAGCGTCCACATGCGCGGTCCGGCGGAGCTGATCCGTGACGACCTCGTCAGCTTCCTGCCGGACTACATGATCCCGAACCGGGTCGTGGTGTTCGAGCGGCTGCCGCTGTCCGCCAACGGCAAGATCGACGTGAAGGCGCTGGCCGTCTCCGACCAGGTCAACGCCGAGCTCGTGGAGCGCCCCTTCGTCGCCCCGCGCACCGAGACCGAGAAGGAGATCGCGGAGGTCTGGGCCAAGTCCCTGCGCCGCGAGAGCGTCTCGGTCCAGGACGACTTCTTCGAGTCGGGCGGCAACTCGCTGATCGCCGTCGGCCTCATCCGCGAGCTCAACTCGCGCCTGGGCGTCTCCCTGCCGCTGCAGTCCGTCCTGGAGTCCCCCACGGTCGAGAAGCTCTCCCGCCGACTGGAGCGCGAGGTCGCGCAGGAGTCCTCCCGCCTGGTGCGCCTGCACGCCGAGACCGGCAAGGACCGCCCGGTGCTGTGCTGGCCGGGCCTGGGCGGATACCCGATGAACCTGCGCACCCTGGCCGGCGAGATCGGCCTCGGCCGCTCGTTCTACGGCATCCAGGCGCACGGGATCAACGAGGGCGAGGCCCCGTACGCGACCATCACGGAGATGGCCAAGGCCGACATCGAGGCCATCAAGGAGCTCCAGCCGAAGGGCCCCTACACCCTGTGGGGCTACTCCTTCGGCGCCCGCGTCGCCTTCGAGACCGCCTACCAGCTGGAGCAGGCGGGCGAGAAGGTCGACAACCTCTTCCTGATCGCCCCGGGCTCGCCGACCGTGCGCGCCGAGAACGGCAAGGTGTACGGCCGTGAGGCGTCCTTCGCCAACCGCGCCTACACGACCATCCTCTTCTCGGTGTTCACCGGCACCATTTCGGGCCCGGACCTGGAAAGGTGCCTGGAATCCGCCACGGACGAGGAGTCCTTCGCCGGGTTCATCAGCGAGCTGAAGGGAATCGACGTCGACCTGGCGAAGCGGATCATCTCGGTCGTGGGCCAGACCTACGAATTCGAGTACTCGTTCCGTGAGCTGGCCGAGCGCACGCTCGACGCGCCGGTGACCATTTTCAAGGCCCGCGGCGACGACTACTCGTTCATCGAGAACAGCAACGGCTATTCCGCCGAGCCGCCGACGGTCATCGACCTCGACGCCGACCACTACAGCCTGCTCCGCACCCCGGACATCGGCGAGCTGGTCAAGCACATCCGGTACCTGCTCGGAGAGTAGGAGAGAGCCGGTCACGGAACACGGCCGCCCCGTCGGAGAAATCCGGCGGGGCGGCCGTCTTTTTGCGTTTCCGGACGCGTGCGGCAGAAATCTGCGAAAAGCATTTCCGAATGCTGACGCAAGTTGACGGCGCCCTGACATCCGGCCGGTTGACGTGCGTCTGAGGACTGGAAGAGACTTCTTATAATCCAGGCGGACCGCCCCCCATCACCGCATAGCCGACTCCGTCGACGACCGTTCGGAAATTGCCGCCGTCTTTCTGACGAGGAGTTATCACCCATGCGTTTCCAGCTCATCGGACCATTCGAGATCGTCACGGACGACGGCAGGACCCACCGGCCCGGTACCCCCAAGGTCTGCCAGACGCTGGCCCTGCTGCTGACACGGCCGGGCGAGATCGTGACGGCCGACGCGCTCATCCAGGAGCTGTGGGGCGAGACGCCTCCGCGCAGCGCCGTCACGACGCTCCAGACGTACGTCTACCACGCCCGCCGGATGTTCGCGCAGGAGGAACTGGTACCCGCCGGCCGCTGCCTGATCGTCACCAGCCCGCCCGGCTACTCGATCCAGGTGGACGACGACGAGATCGACATCCGGGTCTTCGAGAAGCTCGTCTCGCGGGCCCGGGCCGAGCTGGCGGCGGACGAACCCCTCACCGCGCTGGGCACCGTCCGCGAGGCGCTCGACCTGTGGCGCGGGCCCGCCCTGTCGGGCATCCCGACCGGCGACGCGCTGAGCGGCCACGTCGTCCACCTGGAGGAGCTGCGCATCCGGGCCTACGAGATCCGCATCGCCTGCGAGGAACAGCTGGGCTGGCACCGCGAGTCCATCCCGGAGCTGCGCCGGCTGACCAACGACTACCCGCTCAACGAGTGGTTCCACAGCCGGCTCATCGGCACCCTCGGCGCCGCCGGGCGGCGCGCGGAGGCCCTCCAGGCCTACCAGAAGGTCCGCCGGCTCCTCGCCGACGAGCTGGGGCTGGAGCCGTCGCGGGAGCTCAAGCAGCTCCAGGCGCGGCTGCTGGCCCCCGTACAGGTTTCGCCGCAGGCCGCGGCGCCGGTTCCGGCGCGCTCGGGGGTCTGACGGCGGGCCGGGCTCAGCCCCCGTAGGGACGCGCGGTGCGCCCGTCGCGCAGGGTGACGCCCCACCAGGCGAGCTGGTCCAGCAGGACGGAGGCGGCCTTGGCGCTGCCGTCCTGGTCGTGGGGGCGGCCCTCCTCGTCGAACCTCTCCCAGGCGTTGTGGAAGCTGACGGTGTCGCGCATCGTGACGGCGTGCAGTTCGGCGAAGACCTGCCGCAGCTGCTCGACGGCACGGTGGCCGCCGGCCATCCCGCCGTAGGAGACGAAACCGACGGGCTTGGCCCGCCAGCCGGCGTAGACGTGGTCCAGGGCCAGCTTGAGCGAGGCCGGGTAGCCGTGGTTGTACTCCGGGGTGAGCACCACGAACGCGTCCAGGGCCGCGACCCGTTCGGCGAGGCGGGGGGTCGGGCCGGGCACCGCCGGTTCGAGGGTGAGTCTGAGCTCCTCGAAGAGTTCCGGTTCGGCCAGGTCGATGACGTGGAACTCCATGTCCTCGCGGCCGGCGGCCTCGGAGAGGAACCAGCGGGAGACCGTGTCGGCGAAGCGGCCGGTGCGGACGCTGGCGATCAGGACGCCTACCTTGAGCGGGCTGACGGACATGGCAGTACCTCTTCCACCGGGTGACTGGGGGCCTCGCGGCCCGGTGATCCAGAACCTATGACCTCAAGTCGACTTGAGGTCAACCGGTGGGCGGAGGGGTCCGCGGACGCCGGACCGGGCCCTCACGCCGTCCCCCACCCGTCCCTCACGCCGTCCCTCCAGCGGCCCGAGACGGCACCGGCGGAAGCTGGACGCGCAACGGGCGTCGGAGAAGGAACGGGGGCAACGGGTGGAACTCGACGGCAGGGTGGCCGTGGTCACCGGCGGGACGAAGGGCCTGGGGCTCAGGATCACCGAGGCGTTCGTCGCCGAGGGAGCCCGGGTCGTCGTCGCCGCCCGGGGGGTGGAGGGCGCGCGGGAGGCCCTGGCGCCCCTCGGGGACCGTGCCGTCTTCCACCGGGCCGACGTACGCGACCCGGGGTCCGTGCGGGCGCTGATGGACGGCGCCGCGGAGCGGTTCGGCGGGATCGACGTCCTGGTGGCCAACGCGGGGGTGAGCCGCCCCGGGCCCCTGGTGGGGCTGTCGGCCGGAGACTGGGCCGAAGCGGTCGACACCAACCTGGGCGGCCTCTTCCACTGCGTCCAGGCGGCGGTCCCGCACCTGGAGCGCAGCCCGGCGGGCCGGATCATCGCCCTGTCCTCCGCCCTGGCCTCCCGCCCCACGCCGGGCGCCGCCCCGTACTGCGCCACCAAGGCTGCGGTGGAGATGTTCAGCAAGGTGGCCGCGCTGGAGCTGGCCCCGAAGGGCATCACCGTCAACTGCCTGTCACCCGGGTTCATCGACGAGGGCATGGGCCGGCGGCTGAAGCAGAACCCGCAGGTGTGGAGCCGGTACGCGCCCAAGGTCTCGGTGGGCCGGATGGGCCGGGGCGAGGAGGTCGCCGGCGCCGCCGTCTACCTCGCGGGGGCGGGCGCCTCCTACGTCAACGGCCACGTCCTGGAGGTCAACGGCGGCCTGGGCTGGTGACCCGTCCGGGGCCGGACCGCGGGCCGTCCGGTCCCGCGGGGCTCCGGGATGCCGGTCCCCCGGTGCTTCCGTCCCGCGGGCTCCCGGACCCCTCAGACCCCGGCGCGGCGCTCGGCGAACCGTCGGGTCCGGCCCTGCGCGAAGTCCCGGGCGTGGTGCAGGGTCGCCGTGCTGTTGGTGCTCAGCGCCGTGCGCACGTAGGCGCGGGCGTCCTCCACCGTCGCGGCGGGGCCCAGCACCCGCGCGATGTTGGCGGTGTTGAGGGTCACCGTGTGCTGGGAGGAGGCCAGGACGCCGCCCTCGCCGTCCTCGGTGAACGTCCAGTACCCCGTGTGCAGGCTCATCAGCGCGGGCAGGGTCGTCTGCTTGTAGGCGATCCGCTCGTACGGGAAGGTCACCCGGTAGGACTTGGTGGTGTGCACCGAGCCGTCCTTCGCGCGGGTGTCCATCTCCAGCTCCTGGAGGCCGGGGGTGTCCTCGGTGAGCCGGACGACCGCCACGTGGGGCAGCCGCTCGGGCCACAGGTCCGCCTCGTTGACGAAGTCGAAGACGTCCGAGGCGGAACCCTCGACGCGCACCGTGTCCTCGAAGGAGAAGGTCAGGTCCTCGGTGGCGTGGGCGTGCTCGACGTTGGTCTTGAGCGCGTCCAGCTCGGAGCGGGAGTTGCGGTCGACGGCCCGGTCGATCCAGGCCAGGCTCCCGGGGTCGTCGTCGACGGCCCGGTAGTCGTGCAGCAGCCGCACCCGCGAGGAGTCCGGCGACAGCGCCTCGATGATCCACGTCCCGCCCATGGCGGCGACCGGCGGGGCGGGCACCTCCTGGCGGAAGGTGATCGTCAGCCGCTCCGGGTCCAGGGTCCGCCGGGAGGTCCAGTTCTTGGGCTCGCCGTTGGCGGTGGCCCAGATGCGGATGCGCTCCTCGTCCCCGCCGAGCGGGGTGTGGTCCACGTAGATGGTCGGGGGGAAGATCCGCGGCCAGTTGCGGACCTCGGCGATCAGGCGGTACACGGCGGCGGCCGGGGCGGAGACCGTGATCTCGTGCTCCACTTCGCGGGGGCCGGGCTGCGGCATGGTCGTGCTCCTCGGGATCGGGGTTCGTGATCGGGTGCGTCCGGCCGCACGCGCGGGCGTACGGGGACGGGGCTCAGAAGTTGCCGAGGCCGCCGCAGACGTTGAGGGCCTGCGAGGTGATGGAGGCGGCGGTGTCGGAGGCGAGGTAGCCCACCAGTCCGGCGACCTCCTGCGGGGTCGAGTAACGGCCGAGCGGGATCTTCGCCCGGAACTTCTCCAGCACCGCCTCCTCGGAGGTCCCGTAGGCGGCGGCGTAGCCCTGGCGCACGCGCTCGGCCATCGGGGTCTCGACGTAGCCGGGGCAGACGGCGTTGACGGTGATGCCCGTCGGGGCCAGCTCGTTGCCCAGCGCCTTGGTGAAACCGACCACGCCGTGCTTGGACGCCGAGTAGGGGGCGCCCAGGACCACGCCCTGCTTGCCCGCGGTGGAGGCGATGTTGATGATGCGGCCGCGGTTCTTGGCCCGCAGGCCACCCGTGTTCAGGGCCTCGCGGGTGACCCGGAAGACACTGGTCAGATTGGTCTCGATGACGTCGTTCCACAGCTCGTCCGCGAGGTCGGCGGTGACCCCGCCGCCCGAGCGTCCGGCGTTGTTGACGACGACGTCGAGGGTGCCGAAACGGGCGACGGCCGCCTCGATCCACGCCCGGACGCCCTCGCCGCTGCGGACGTCGACGCTCGCGCCGTCCACCTCAAGGCCCTCGGCGGTGAGCTCCTTCACGGTGCGCTCGACGTTCTGCGCGTCCCGGGCACCGATGAAGACCCGGTGTCCCGACGCGGCGAGCGTACGGGCCACCTCCAGCCCGATTCCGCTCGTCGCCCCGGTGACGACGGCAACACGCTTGGTCTGGTCCGGCATGAGAACTCCTCGGCGAAATCGACGGGTGGCGCACGCGGAGACTCCGGTACGGCGGTGGAGGGGGGCTCGAAGGGCCCTGGTACCCGGCGCGCACCGGCCCCGGCCGGACCCGCGGCGGTGCCCCGCGCGCGCCGCGCACGGCCGCCGGACCACCGGCTCTCCATCGGGGGTCGAGCGGGTGTCCACAAGCTCGACGCGACACCGCACGCGAGAGGCGACCATGATCAATCTCTTCCAGCCGCAGGTCGGAGCTGAGGAACTCGACGCGGTCGCCGGGGTGTTCGAGGACCGGCGGCTGGGCAACGGACGACGCACCGAGGCCTTCGAGGCGGCCTTCGCCGCCCACCTGGGCGTCCCCACGGGCCACACCGTGTTCACCAGCTCGGGCGCCACCGCACTGCACCTGGCCATGGAGACCCTCGGCCTGCGCCCCGGCGACGAGGTCGTCCTGCCCTCCATCGGTGTCCCCGCCACGGCCGAGGCCATCGCCGCGCGCGGCGGCCGGCCGGTCTTCTGCGACGTGGACCGGCGCGGCCTCAACCCCTCCCTGGAGGACATCGAGGTCCACCTCGGCGACCGCACCCGGGCGGTGCTGCTGCTGCACTACGGAGGCCGGGCCGGCGACGTCGTACGGATCGCCGCCCGCTGCCGCGAACTCGGCGTCGTCCTCATCGAGGACGGCTCCTGCTCCCTGGCCTCCCGGGTCGGCGACCGCCCCGCCGGCACCTTCGGCGACCTCGCCGTCTGGAGCTTCGACGCGGGCCGGGTCCTGGTCACCGGCGACGGGGGCATGGTCTACGCCAAGGACCCCGAGCGGGCCGCCCGCACCCGCCACCTCGCCCGCCACGGCCTGGTCCGCGCCAGCGGCTTCGGCCACGGCACGCCGCCCTGCGGGCCGGGCGAACCGGACCTGCCCGAATACGGCCGCGGCATCCTCGGCAACGACCTGACGGCCGCCATCGGCTCCGTACAGCTGCGCCGGCTCCCGGAGATGATCGAACGGCGCAAGGAGATCGCGGGCCGGTACGACCGGCTGCTCGAAGGGACCGAGGGGCTGCTGACGCCGCCGCCGCTGCCCGAGGACCACGAGTCCACCGAGTGCCTCTACTGGGTGCAGATGGACCCGGCCATCCGCGCCGGGGTCGTCGCCGACCTCCTCGCCGAGGAGATCTACACCACCTCCCACCACGCCCCCCTGCACCGGTTCCCGGCCGACGACCCCGAGGAGGCGCCGGCCGCCCTCCCCTCCTGCGACTGGGCGGTCGACCGCACCGTGCGCCTGCCCCTGCACCCGGGTCTGACCGACGCCGACGTACGCACCGTCACCGACGCCCTGCGCGCGTCGGTGCGGGCCCGGCACCGCACCGAAGAAGGACTCACCGTGAAGGACACCCCATGAGCCGCCGCGTCGTCATCACCGGGATCGGCGTCGTCGCGCCCGGGGGAGTGGGCACCGGGCAGTTCTGGGCCCGGCTCACCTCCGGGCGCACCGCCACCCGCGCCATCAGCCTCTTCGACGCCACCGGATACCGCTCCCGGATCGCGGCCGAGGTCGACTTCGACCCGCTCGCCCACGGGTTCACCCCCGAGGAGGCCGCGCGCCTGGACCGGGCCGCGCAGTTCGCCCTCGTCGCCGCCGACGAGGCCCTCCTCGACAGCGGCCTGGACACCTCGGCGCTGGACCCGGCCCGTACCGGGGTCTCGCTGGGCAGCGCCGTCGGCTGCACCACCGGCCTCGACACCGAGTACGACGCCGTCAGCCGGGGCGGATCCACCTGGCAGGTCGACCACACCCTCGCCGTCCCGCACCTGTTCGACTACTTCGTGCCCAGCTCGCTCGCGGCCGAGGTGGCCTGGCGGGTGTCGGCGCAGGGGCCCGTCGCCCTGGTCTCCACCGGCTGCACCTCGGGGCTGGACTCCATCGGGCACGCCGTCGAGCTGATCCGCGAGGGCAGCGCCGACGTGATGGTCACCGGGGCCACCGAGGCCCCCGTCTCCCCCATCACCGTCGCCTGCTTCGACGCCATCAAGGCCACCTCCCCGAACAACGAGGACCCGGAGACCGCCTCCCGCCCCTTCGACGCCACCCGCAACGGGTTCGTCCTCGGCGAGGGTTCGGCCGTGCTGGTCCTGGAGGAGCTGGAGAGCGCCCGCCGGCGCGGCGCGACCGTCTACGCGGAGATCGCCGGTTTCGCCAGCCGCGGCAACGCCTACCACATGACCGGGCTGCGCTCCGAGGGCGTCGAGATGGCCGAGGCGATCACCGTCGCCCTCGACGAGGCCCGCCTCGACCCCACCGCCGTCGACTACGTCAACGCGCACGGCTCCGGCACCAAGCAGAACGACCGCCACGAGACGGCCGCCTTCAAGCGCAGCCTCGGCGAGCACGCCCACGCGGTCCCGGTCAGCTCCATCAAATCGATGATCGGCCACTCGCTCGGCGCGATCGGCTCCCTGGAGGTGGCCGCCAGCGCCCTGGCCATCGCGCACCACACGGTCCCCCCGACCGCCAACCTGCGCACCCCGGACCCCCTGTGCGACCTGGACTACGTCCCGCTGACCGCCCGGGAGCACCGCACCGACACGGTGCTGAGCGTCGGCAGCGGCTTCGGCGGCTTCCAGAGCGCCATGATCCTGACCCGACCGCGCCTGGGAGATGCCGCATGACCACGGACACCGCCACCGCCCCCGGGACCGCCGCCGGAACCGGGACCGGGCCGGCCGCGCCCGTCGTCACCGGCATCGGCGTCACCGCCCCCAACGGGCTGGGCACCGAGGCCTGGTGGGCCGCGGTGCTGCGCGGCGAGAGCGGCATCCGCCCGCTCACCCGCTTCGATCCCGACCGGTATCCGGCCAGGCTGGCCGGCGAGGTCCGCGACTTCGACGCCGCCGACCACCTCCCCGGCCGGCTCCTGCCGCAGACCGACCACGTGACCCGGCTCGCCCTCACCGCGGCCGACGAGGCCCTCGCCGACGCCGGCGTGGACCCGGCCGCCCTGCCCGACTACGCGGCGGGCGTCATCACCGCCAGCTCCGCGGGCGGCTACGAGTTCGGCCAGCGCGAGCTCCAGGCGCTGTGGAGCAAGGGCAGCCAGTACGTCAGCGCCTACCAGTCCTTCGCCTGGTTCTACGCCGTCAACAGCGGCCAGATCTCCATCAGGAACGGCCTGCGCGGCCCCAACAGCGTCCTGGTCAGCGAGCAGGCCGGCGGCCTCGACGCGGTGGCCCAGGCCCGACGCCAGCTCCGCAAGGGCACCCGGCTGCTCGTCACCGGCGGCATGGACTCCTCGCTCTGCCCCTGGGGCTGGGCCGCCCACCTCGCCGGCGGTGAACTCAGCACCCGCGAGGACCCGCGGCGGGCCTACCTGCCCTTCTCCGCCGACGCCGACGGGCACGTGGTCGGTGAGGGCGGCGCCCTGCTGATCCTGGAGGACGCCGCCGCCGCCCGCGAACGCGGAGCCACCGGCTACGGAACGGTGGCCGGGTACGCCGCCACCTTCGACCCGCGGCCCGGCTCGGGCGGCGCCCCCCGGCTCGGCGACGCCGCCCGCCAGGCCCTGCGCGAGGCCGGCGCCGCCCCGGACGAGGTCGACGTGGTCTTCGCCGACGCGGCGGGCCGGCGGGACGCGGACCGCGACGAGGCGCGGGCGATCACCTCCCTCTTCGGGGAGTACGGAGTCCCGGTGACCGCGCCCAAGACCATGACGGGCCGCCTCGGCGCGGGCGGCGCGGCCCTCGACCTGGCCGCCGCGCTGCTGTCCCTGCGCGACGGGGTCATCCCGCCGACCGTCCACACCGGCCGGCCCGCCGCGGACTGCCCGGTCGACCTGGTGACCGGCCCGCGGCGCCCGGAGCGGCTGCGTACGGCTCTGGTCCTGGCCCGGGGCCGCGGCGGGTTCAACGCGGCCATGGTGGTCCGCGCCCCCTGAACGGCACCCCGCGCGACCCCCCGGCGCCGGGGGGTCGCCACCGGGGGCGGGCAGACGGCGCCGGCCCCCGGCGTGCGGGGTCAGGCGCCGAGGGGGTCACCGCCGGGACGGAAGCGGTTGATGGCGTCCAGGTGCCGGGCGCGCAGTTCGTGGTCGCGGATGCCGAGGCCCTCCTCGGGGGCGAGGGCGAGGACGCCGACCTTGCCCTGGTGGAGGTTGCGGTGGACGTCGTAGGCGGCCTGCCCGGTGTCTTCCAGGGAGTAGACCTTGGAGAGGGTGGGGTGGATC
>NZ_JBGWAB010000134.1:0-20091 GCF_041862025.1 Streptomyces sp. AB3(2024) | reverse complement strand
CCGAGTCGCCTCCATCAATGCCTCCGGCCACAAGTACGGCATGGCGCCACTCGGCGTGGGCTGGGCCCTGTGGCGCGACAAGTCGGCCCTGCCGGAGGACCTGGTCTTCCATGTCGACTACCTGGGCGGCGACATGCCGACCCTGGCGCTGAACTTCTCCCGCCCCGGCGGGCAGGTCGTCAGCCAGTACTTCACGTTCCTGCGCCTCGGCCGCGAGGGGTACCGGCAGGTGTACCAGGCCTGCGCCGACACCGCGCAGCACCTGGCCCGGCAGGTCGCCGAGATGGGCCCCTTCACGCTGCTCTACGACGGCGCGGGCGCGCTGCCGGCCGTCTCGTACACGCTGACTGACCCGGCGTCGACGAGCTGGAGCCTGTACGACCTCTCCGACCTGCTGCGGATGCGCGGCTGGCAGGTGCCCTCCTACCCGCTGCCGCCGAACCGCCAGGAAACGGTCATCCAGCGCGTCCTGGTCCGGCACGGCGTCGACCGCGACGAAATCGAGCTCCTCGCCGACGACATGCGCAGAGCGATCAAGCACCTCGATGAAGGCCGGCCGCACGATGCGGACCGCGCTGCCTTCCACCACTGAGGGTTGAGACGGGCGGAGTCGACCAACGCAGCTCCCCAGTCTTTCATCCACCTTCCTCACAACAGGGATACCTCGTGCCCGAGCTGCTGCCTCGCAGCCGGTGTGCTCGTGTCCTGGACACGCCATCTCACCTCGCGCGAACGTAGGACCCTGACCCCGAATCGTCGCCGGCCACGCCGCGGGGATCCTCGCAGCGACCGTGGTCGGCGCGTGTCCGGTGGGCCCGGAACAGCCGGGGCGTGCGAAACGCGACTCAACTCCTCCGCATACCAGTTCTGGTGTGAAGGAACGTCTCTCGCGAGTCCCGAGAGGTACGACGCCGTAGCTGCTTTCGGATATCTCGTTCCAGGGGCCCGGCAGATCGCCTGGGGGTTCGGTCATCACACCGGGTCTCTCGTCGGACCCCTCCTGAAAGAAGGTCATTTCGTGGTGCAGCCTGCGCAGCAAGGTGTGCTGCTTGGAGTGGCGAAGGCCCACAGAGTGATGCCGTTGGTGACGGCGACCGTCATGTGCATCGTGTTGTCCACGCCGTGCTCGCGGCCGACGCGCTCACCCCCCACCATCCGGCGACGGCGTTCGGGTCCACCTCCAGGCCGAAAGTGAGCGCGTGGCAAGTCTGTCGATGTTCTGCCGCAGCCCGGGTGATGTCATGTCTGCGTTTCCGTTCTCTCGATGAGTACCCGTTCAAGGTCGATCGCCCTCTTCGGTGTCCGGAGATGTCCACGGCAATGGGTACGGTGGCCCCGACGGGCAGCCTCGCACGATGGCTGGCGGCCCGCATCCTGGCCGAAGTCCCTGCCCAGTGGGCATCACCCGGCCCCACGATCGCCGTGATCACGGCTGCGTACGGAGAGCAGAAGCTGTTCGGGGTGGCGCGAGGTGGGCGGCAGCGACGGCACAGGTGGGCTCGCGACGCAGGGCGGCGAGCTTCAAGTCACGGGCGAGCTACAGCGCACGCGTCCGTCCGTCTGCCCGCCGATCCTACCGACCAGCCCGCGCCACTGGCCGCCCCCGACCGGATGGACCCGCCTGCGCCGCAGCGCCCGGCCACGGCGGGCAGGGTGTTGCGGCCTGCCCGGTTTCACCCTCCCGGCCGTCCTGCGGGAGACCGTCCGGGACGCCGGCGCCACCTGGAGCTGCGGAACGGCGACCGCCGAGGGCGCGAAGCAGGCCTACGCCACCTTCTCCGCGACCCAGGACCCCGTCGTCATCTCGGGGATCCGCAAGTCGAAGGGGTTCACGGCCCAGGGGTTCGACGCCACCCACACCGTCACCGAATGTTCCGGAAAGCCCACGTACTTCGCCATGGAGCCCGGACCTCGCTACACCGAATCCCTGGGCGTCGGCGCGCCCGCTCCACGGGACCTGTTCGCCTCCTTCACCAAGGCGGCCGAGGGCAAATTCGGCTGCATCAAGCCGTAGTGACCCGTCGTTGACCGTGCCGACCGGATGGAAATCGCCCAACCATGTCCAACAGAACGGCATTGCCCCTCCCCTCGTCCTGTCCGCTGTTCTCATCGCCGCTCTGGCCGGGTGCGGTGACGGCGCGGAGAAGAGGCCCGACGCGAACGCGATGTCGCTCGTGAAGGCTGCGAATGCCCGGACGCTGCACGAATCATTCCATTCGTCCGGGACCACCACGGCCTTCGCCGGAGACCGCCGCCCGTCCGACAGCGGACTCCGCTACGTCCTCGTCGGATCTGCTGCCTTCCGCCATCGCCGGTCTCGGGTGAAGATCCATCATGGACTCATCAAAGAGCCGTACGGGCTCTTGAGACCCCACGGCTGGGTGCGCTTGACCACCACTGCAACGCTCACCCTTGCGTCGATGACCGCCGTCATGACCATGTCGGCGGCACCGGCCCAGGCGAGCCCGGTTGGCGCGGACATGCCCGCAGCAGTGGGGAGTCCCGTTGCCGGTACCGGGGTTCAACCCGCTCCCATGGGAGGCGGAGCCACGGCCTACTGCAGCAACCTGCTCATCAACGGCAAGCGGGCCAACCGGGAGATGCACTACGACCAGGTGGACCACTCGTTCAAGAGGTGGGCCGCCGGCACCAACCGGTACGTCTACTGCAAGGATCCCGCATACAACAACTACGACTGCCTCGCGTCCGTCGAGGGCCTGGTCTTCACCCTCATGGGCGCCGGGGCGGCGACACGGGTCGTCATCTCCCTCGTAGGGGGAGGCTCTCTGAGCGTCGCGGCGATCTGGCAGTCCTGCTGATGCCCACCTGACATCGGCCGGGCACCGACGGACGGGCCGGCGACGGGACCTCCATCGGTTCCCGTCGCCGGACTCCGAGAGGTTCGGCAAGGGCGCGGGGCGCATGATGGAGGTAGAGCGGCGTCGCAGGTCGGCAGGAGCACGTCGATGGCAGGTGGACGATTGCGGATCTACCTCGGGGCCGCCCCGGGGGTAGGGAAGACGTACGCCATGCTGGAGGAGGGGCAGCGTCTGGCCGCGGCCGGTGCCGACGTGGTCGTCGGCTTTGTCGAGCCGCACGGGCGGCGCCCTACTGCAGCCCTCACCGAGGGGCTGGAGGTCGTTCCCCGGTGCATCGTGGAGTACCGGGGGACGACGTTCACCGAGATGGACCTGGCCGCGGTGCTCGCCCGCCGCCCGCAGGTCGCCCTGGTCGACGAACTGGCCCACACCGATGTGCCCGGCTTCCGCCACGCCAAGCGATGGCAGGACGTCGAGGAGCTCCTGGACGCGGGGATCGATGTGGTGACCACGCTGAACGTCCAGCACCTGGAGTCTCTCGGCGATGTGGTCCGGCAGATCACCGCAGTCCCGCAGCGGGAGACCCTCCCCGACGAGGTGGCGCGCCGCGCGGACCAGATCGAGCTGGTCGACCTGCCGCCCGAGCTGCTGCGCCGGCGCATGCTGCACGGCGAGATCTACCCCTCGGAGCGCATCGAGGCCGCCCTCACCCACTACTTCCGCATCGGCAACCTCACCGCTCTGCGGGAGCTCGCCCTGCTGTGGCTCGCCGACCGGGTGGAGGAGGGGCTTCAGCGCTACCGGGCGGAGCACGGCATCACCACTCCGTGGGAGACCCGCGAGCGCATCGTGGTCGCCCTCACCGGTGGTCCCGAGGGCGAGACCCTGATCCGCCGCGCCGCCCGGGTCACCGCCCGCATTCCCGGCAGCGAGCTGCTGGCGCTTCACGTCGTACCGGGCGACGGTCTCGTTCATGGAGATCAGGCCACGCTCGATGCCCAGCGCGCCCTGGTGGAGTCGCTGGGCGGCAGCTACCACCAGACCACCGGCGACGACGTCCCCGAGGCTCTGCTCCAGTTCGCGGAGGCCGAGAACGTCACCCAGATCGTGCTGGGCGCGAGCCGCCGCGGGAGGCTCTCCACCTTCCTGCGCGGCGGCGTCGGGCACCGGACGATCCAGCGGTCCGGCCCCATCGACGTCCTCGTCGTGACCCACGAGCACGCCGCCGGGTCGTTGCCCGCCCTGCGGCTGCCGCACCCGAGCCGTGCCACCGGCCCACGGCGTTTCTGGACGGCGATGCTGCTCGCGGCGGTCGTGCTCCCGGCCCTCACCGTCTTGCTGGTTCTTCTGGGCGAGCACGTGGACCTTGGCCTCGCGCTGGTGCTCTACCTGTTGGCCGTCGTCGCGATCGCCCTGATCGGGGGCGTCGTTCCCGCCCTGCTGGCCGCACTCGCCGCAGGATTGCTCGCCGATTACCGCTTCACGCCGCCGCTGCACTCGCTGCGCGTCGAGCGCCTCGCCGACATCCTCACGCTGGTGGTCTACGTCGTCACGGCTGTCATCGTCGGCACGGCGGCAGGCGCGGCCGCCCGCCGCACCTACCAGGCCGTCCGCGCGAGCTCCGAGGCCCGGGCACTGAGCCGGCTGGCCACCGCCATGATGCACGGCCAGGACCTGCCGGCCCTCCTCGAACAGGTACGGGAGGACCTCGGCCTGGACGCGGTCAGCCTGCTGGAACGGGACACGCGGCATGCCGCCGAGCCCCGCTGGTACGTCGTGGCCAGCACCGGCAGCGATCCGCCCGAGCGCCCGTACGACGCCGATGTGGAAAGCCCAGCTGGTGACAGCCTCACTCTCGCGGTCCGGGGGCACACCCTGAGCGGTGACGACCAACGTGTACTCGGCGTGTGTGCGGCCCAGCTGGGCATGGCGTACTCCCACGGCCGGCTCGCCGCCCACGACGCCGAAACGGGCCTGCGCGCGGCAGCCGAGCACACCAGGGCCTCACTGCTGCTCACGGCCAGCCGTGACCTGCGCGACCCGCTGTGCAGCGCCGAGGAGGCCCTGCACCACCTGCGCACCCCGGCCGATGCCCAGCAGGCCCGCACCCTCAATACCGCCCGGTCATCGGTGCGGCGCGCAGGCCGGCTCGTCACCGACCTGGACGAGCTCAGCCGCCTGCACGCCGGGGCGCTCGACCTCTACCTGCGCCCGGTCGACCTCGACGAGGTCCTGACCGCCGTACTCGATGCCCTCGGCCCCGGCCATGCGCTGCAGTGCAGCCTGCCGGAGCACGTGCCGGACGTGATCGCCGATGCCGCCGTCCTCACCCGCGTCCTGACGGCGCTCGCGGCAGAGGCCCAGCGCCACAGTCCGGCGGACCGGCCCGCGCGGCTGACCGCGCAGTTCCGGCCCGGCGTCCTGGAGATCCGGGTGACGGACGGCAACGGAGAGGCCGCCGAGGGTGCGGCGCCGGGGCCGGATCGGGGGCGCAGTCCGGAGAGCCTCGCGCTGCGCCTGTCCCGTGACCTGGCGGAGGTGATGGGCGGCACCCTTGAAACCGCCGTCCGCGGGGGCGGTTTCGCGGTGAGGCTCACGCTCCCGACAGCGGCCGTCCGTACCGCGGCGGCAGGCGCTCCGGAAGACTGACGAGCGACTTCGGGGTGGTGGGGAGCCGGGTGGCTCGGCTACTGGCTCCGGCCTGGAGGCCCGGAGGCCTGGAGGCCTGGAGGTCCTCGTGCGTCTCCCGCGAGCGGGGTGATCTACGCTGCGACCCGAGACCGAAGCCCGCGGTGATGGCGAGACCCGGTTCGCCTGCGGAGCAGACGTCCAGGCCCAGGCTCTCGTCCTCGACCCAGCGGGCCATGGCGCGGCAGAGGAGCGCCTTGGCGGCGTACACGACATCAGCGTCGGGAAAGGCCGTGCGGTAGGCACGGCAGCGGTCCCGAACCTCGCCCTCGTCCAGGAGGTACAGCGGGGTGCCGTACCGGTCGGCGGCTTCGGTGAGGGAGACGTCGGCCACGGTGACGTCGCCTTCGGCGGCAGGGCGGGAGGAAGCCGGCCAGATGGACAGCGCCTCGGAGGTGTACGTGCTCGGGGCCGAGTCCGAGGCAGAAGCCTGGGCCGGGGAAACGGAGGTGACGGACACGGATACCCCTCAGCCGATCGGCAGGTTCAGGCAGGACACGACCGCAGCGGCCCCGGCCATGCGCAGGACGCCGACGTGCCGCGGATCCCAGTCGCGCCAGGCCGGGAGCGGCTTGGCGGTGGCGGGGACGGGGGCAGGGGCGGAGAACGGCGGGTCGACGGTGAGGCAGCGGACGCCCAGCGGTTCGGCGAGGGCCCGCAACGCGGGCTCGGAGAGCCTGATCCAGGGCTGGTCCGTGCCCAGGGTGGCGGTGAGTCGCCTCTCCGAGGTGAAGCCGACCGCCGTGCGTTCCCCGGGTGGGGTACGGAAGAAGCGGGCCGAGCAGCCCGCGGGTCCCGGCCGGACGGGGACGTAGAGAGGTCCGGCCGGGAAGCGTTCGGAAGGCTCGGGGTCCTCGGGGTGCGTTGCCGTAGACATGATGATTCCTCCTGGTGGGGAGCGTGCGACGGCGCTCCGGCGGGACGGCCGGGGCGCGCTTCGGCGGAGGTATGCCCGTCGGCCGGGAATCGCCCCCCACCGCTGACGCGATGCTGACGGGGCCCTTGCGGAAGCCGGCCGTCAGAGGTCGGACAGCCGGGCCTCCTCCAGGTCCAGCGAGCGCTGGAGCCGGCGGCGGGTGGTGTCGCTGATGCGGTGGTCGTCGTAGAGGCGCTGGAGTTCGGCTGCCTCCTTGTTGATCAGGTCGCGGCGCAGTTGGCGGTAGATCTGATCGGCGGACTCGTTCGGTCCGTCGTCGTCGCCGAGCCGGTCCTGTGCGTGGTCGCGGCGGGCCTGCAGGGCGCGGCGGAGCCGGTCGAGGACGGGCTCGGGCGCGGCTTCGAGTCCGGAGAGTTCGTCCAGACGGCGCAGTCCCGCTTTGGCGAGGCTCAGTCGCGCGCCGGTCTCCTCGCGTTCGGTGTGATCCGGTTCGAGGGCTATCCCCGAGCGGCGTACGACCGGGGCGAGGGTGAAGCCCTGGACGACGAGCGTGACGACCACGACGGAGGAGGTCAGCACCAGGACCAGGGGGCGCTGAGCCAGGGGAGTGCCGTCGGCGGCGGCGACGGGGATGGACAGGGCGGCGGCCAGCGGCATGACACCCCGGGTGCCCGCCCACGACAGGACGGCGGGCACCCGCCAGTCGGTCTTGTCCCGCCCGCCCTTCCGCTGGAGGAGGGCGGAGAGTGGATAGATCCACAGCACGCGTACGGCGATGAGCGTGCAGGCCAGGGCGAGCGCGTACAGCGGCCAGAGCCGGTTCTCGTCCCCCAGCTCGCGGATCAGGCCGGGCAAGGAGAGCCCGATCAGGCTGAACACGACGCTTTCCAGCAGGAACACCACGGTGCCGTAGACGGCGTGCAGCTGGAGGCGGATGCGTGCGCTGGTCAGGCGGTCCCCGCTGCCGCCCATCACGACGCCCGCCACGACCACGGAGGTGACGCCGGAGGTGTGGGCCGTCTCGGCCAGGACGTAGGCGGCGTACGGAGTGACGAGCGCGATCACGGTTTCCAGGACCGGGTCCTGGGTGCGGCGCCGGATCACCACCACCACGCCGGCGACCGCAGCCCCGATCAAGGTGCCTCCGCCGGCGAGGAGGGCGAACTCGCCGCCCGCGCTGCCCCAGGAGACTGCGGAGGAAGCGATCGCGACGCTTACCGCGACCCGGAACAGGACGAGGGAGGTGGCGTCGTTGAACAGGCTCTCGGCCTGGACCATGACCTGGACCCTGGGCGGCAGCGCGAGGCGCCGGCCGAGCGCGGTGACCGCCACCGGGTCGGTGCTCGCGAGGACCGACCCGAGCACCAGCGCCATCTGCCAGGACAGCGGGGTCAGCACGGAGGCCACGTAGCCGACGACGGCGGCCGAGGCCAGTACGAGTCCCACCGCGAGCACGGACACCGGTTTCCACACCGCGCGCAGCTCGCGCCAGGACATCTCCTCGGCGCTGGCGTACAGCAGGGGAGGCAGCACGACGAGGCCGATGAGCTCAGGGGTGACGCGTATCGCGGGGGCGCCGGGCACCAGGGCGACCACGAGGCCCGCGACGACGAGCAGCGAGGGCGCGGGGATGCGCCAGCGGCGGGCCCCGGTCGCCACGAGGGTGGCGAGGACAACGAGAAACAAGACCGTACCGACGCTGCGCATGCCGCCCCTTGGACCCCTGGAATCGAGATCGGGGCCGTGCGACCCGTCACGCCGACCAGACTTCCCGGCACACCGCCGTCAGCATATCCCGCATGGACCGTGTCAGGGCAGCGTCAAAGTCTTCGCGCCCTGTCATGGTCCGGCCGATTCCCACCCGATGATGATCGTAAGCAGCACTTGTGTGCCTCTGGCGGCCAGGGAAGCCCTCTGCGCGGATCGGGGCGTGTTCTTGGCGTGAGGAGGCGTGTGTCGTGACGGAGGCGGTTGCCCGGCCCGGAAGGCTGAAGGTCTTTCTCGGGGCGGCCCCCGGTGTGGGCAAGACCTACCGGATGCTCGATGAGGGGCGGCGCCGGGCCGACCGGGGGACGGACGTGGTCGTCGCCTTCGTGGAGTGCCACGGACGCCGCCTGACCGAGGAGAAACTGGCCGGTCTGGAAGTCCTGCCGCGCACGGAACGCACGTACCGGGGAAGCGGGTTCCCGGAGATGGACCTGGCAGCGGTCCTGGAACGGCGCCCCGAGGTGGCTCTCGTCGATGAGCTGGCCCACTCCGTCGTCCCCGGAGGCAGCCCCGCCAAGCGCTGGCAGGAGGTGGAGGCGCTGCTCGCGGCCGGGATCGACGTCGTGACCGCCGTCAACATCCAGCACCTGGAATCCCTCAACGACGTCGTCGAGAAGATCACCAGGGTGCCGCAGCACGAGACCGTGCCGGACGAAGTCGTGCGCCGGGCCCATGAGATCGAGCTGGTGGACCTGCCGCCCGAGGCGCTGCGGCGGCGGATGGCGCACGGGAACATCTACGCCCCGGAGAAGGTCGACGCGGCGCTGGCGAACTATTTCCGGATAGGCAACCTCACCGCGCTGCGGGAACTGGCCCTGCTGTGGCTGGCCGGACGGGTGGACGAAGCGCTCCAGAAGTACCGAGCCGAGCACGGCATAGGGGGAGTGTGGGAGACCCGGGAACGGGTGGTCGTGGCCATCACCGGCGGTCCCGAGGGCGAGACGCTCATCCGGCGGGCGGCCAGGATCGTGGCCCGCTCGGCGGGAGGCGATCTCCTCGCCGTGCACATAGCGCGCAGCGACGGGCTGGCCGCAGGAGCCTCGGCCTCCGCGCTGGTCCGCCAGCGCGCACTCGTCGAAAGCCTCGGCGGCAGTTACCACTCCCTGGTCGGCGACGATGTGGCGACGGCGCTCACCGAGTTCGCCCGCGCGGAGAACGCCACGCAGCTGGTCCTCGGCACGAGCCGACGGGGCCGCGTCGAGCGCTTCCTCACCGGACGGGGCACGGGAGAGACGATCGTGGGGCTGTCCGAGGACATCGACGTCCACATGGTCACCCACGAACGCGCGGGCAGCGGAAGGCTGCTGCCGTCGAGGCGCCGCACACTGCCGACCTCCCGGATGATCGCCGGACCGGTCCTGGGCCTCGTGCTCCCGCTCGCGCTCACGTTCCTGCTCGACCAGACGCGGGGCAGCCTCAACCTCACCAGTGAGGCCCTGTTGTTCCTGGTGGCGGTGGTCGGGGTCGCCTGCGTGGGCGGAGTGCTGTCGGCCCTGGTCGCGTCCGTGACCGCCTCGCTCCTGCTGAACTACTGGTTCATCCCGCCGGTCGGTGAGTTCACCATCGCGGAGCCCAACAACATCCTCGCGCTGGTGGTGTTCGCGGTGGTCGCGGGGACGGTGGCCGCCGCCGTCGACCGGTCGCTGCGGCTGTCGCGCAGGGCCGCCCGGGCGACGGCCGAGGCGGAGACCCTCTCCTCACTCGCCGGATCCATCGTGCGGGGGGACGAGGCCGTTCCGGCTCTCCTCGAACGGACGCGGGAGACCTTCGGCATGGAATCGGCCGAACTGAGCGGCGACCCGGTCGCGAACGACCCCTCCATCGTCCGGGTCCCGGTCGGGACCGATACGCATCTCGTCCTGCGGGGGCGTCCGCTGCCCGCCTCCGACCGGCGGGTCCTGGCGGCCTTCGCCGCGCACGTCACCGTCGCGGTCGAGCGGGCCCGGCTGGCCGAGGCGGCCGCCGAGATCGAACCGGTCAGGGCGGCCGACCGGATGCGTACCGCACTGCTCGCCGCGGTCAGCCACGATCTGCGTACCCCGCTCGCCGCGGGTTGGGCCGCCATCGAATCGCTGCGCGCCAGCGATGTGGAGTTCAGCGAGGAGGACCGGAACGCCCTCCTCACCACCGCCGACGAGTCGATGGCCCGGCTCAACCGCCTCGTCGAGAACCTCCTGGACATGAGCCGACTGCAGGCCGGAGCGTTGAAACTGGAGCTGAGGGCCACCGACCTGATGGAGGTGCTGCCTGCAGCGCTGGACGGCCTGCCCACCGATGCCCCCGCCGTCGACACCCGGTGCCTTGAGCAGGCTCCGGCCGTACTGGCCGATCCACCCCTGCTCGAACGCGTGGTCGCCAACCTGCTCAACAACGCGGCCCGGCACACCCCGCCCGGAGGACGCGTACTGCTGACTGCCAGCGCGCTCGACGACCGGGTCGAGATCCGTGTCGTCGACCGCGGACCCGGAATCCCCGAGGCGGACCGAGAGAACGCCTTCGTGCCGTTCCAGCGCCTCGGCGACACCGACAACACCACGGGCGTCGGGCTCGGGCTCGCCCTCTCCCGAGGTCTCGCCGAGGCGATGGGCGGTACCCTGAGCCCCGAGGACACCCCGGGAGGCGGCCTGACGATGACCCTGTCGCTGCCGGCCGCTCCTGCACTCCCGGCTCAGTCCCATACGCAATATTGACGGGCGAACTTCCGTGCGAACGCAACGGTGTCGACCTGCATGCAGTCTGATCAGATGTGACTTCAACTCTCCCCCTCCTCGGGCATGTTGCTCCACGCGCACAGCACATGGTGATCTGCGGGGACGACGGTCTCGCCCGCAGGCTCGCGGTAGAGCTCGACGCCGTCTGCGGCGAGACCGTCACGGTCGTACTGCCGTCCCGCCGCGATGAATACGGCGGGGAGATCGACGCACTGCACCACAACCCACACTCACCCGTCGAGCTGATCACTTCGGCCCGCCCCGACGATCAGACCCTGCGGGCCGCGGGAGTGGAGCGGGCAGCCGCCCTCGCCCTCACCTACGGCGACGACCAGACCAACATGATGGCCGCACTCCTCGCCCGCAGCCTCAACCCGTCGATCCGGCTGGTCATCCGGATGTACCACCGCGAGCGCGGTCGCCACCTGGAACAACTCCTGGACCGCGCGGTCGCCGCACGCACCCCCGATGCGGAGGAAGGACTCGTCGACGCCTCCACCACTGTCCTGTCCGACGCCGACACGGCCGTACCCGAGCTGGTGGCCGCCGCCGCCCTCGGCCAGGGCCACACTCTCCAGGTCGACGGCAAGGTCTTCCGCGGGGCGGTGCGCCCGGCGGGCGAGGCCCCGCACGCCTCCGACCTCGCCACGCTGGCCGTGTTCTCCGGCACCGACCGCGATGACCCGCGCAGCCAGGACAGCGCGGAGACCCCCGGCGCCGACGGCACCCAGCTCCTCCCGGACACGGTCACCTCGTACCACCGGCAGTTCACGCACGGTCGCCTGATGCTGGAGGAGGTCACCCAGGACCACGCCCCGGACGCGCCGGCCGACGCACGTACACCGGCCGGCTGGCTGCGTGACCGCCTCGCGCACCTGCCCTGGAAGGTCTTCGTCTCGCGCGAGGTCATGTCCGTCTTCGGACTCCTCGCCGCAGTCGTGGTACTGCTGTCGATCGCCACGCTCCTCCTGGTGGACGCGATCCCGCTGTGGAAGGCGATCTACCTGCCGATGCTGGACATCTTCACGATGGGCGACCCGGCGACCGACGAGGAGCCGGCCCGCCGGGTGCTCCAACTCATCGCGGGCTTCGTCGGGTTGGCGGTACTGCCGCTCGTCGTGGCCGCGACCCTGAACGCCAGCGAGGCGTTCAGGACGGCCTCGGCCACACACCCGCCCACCGAGGACCTCGGTGACCACATCGTCCTCGTGGGCCTGGGAAAGATCGGCACCCGCGTTCTGGGCCGCCTGCGCACCACCCACCACAAGGTGGTCGTCATCGAAAGGGACCCGGACGCACGCGGCGTCTCCGCCGCCCGCGACCTGGGCGTGCCGCTGCTCCTGGACGACGCCACGGACCCGCGCGTCCTCGACCTGGCGAGGATAGGCCGGGCGAAATCGCTTCTCGTGCTCAGCCGGGACGACAGCGCCAACCTGGACATCGTGATGGCCGCCCGCGAGGCCAACCCGGACATCAGGGTGGTCATGCGGCTCTACGACGACGACTTCGCGGCCACCGTCTCGCACACGCTGCGCGCCTCGTACCCGCAAGCCCCGACCCGCAGCCGCAGTGTGTCGGCGCTCGCTGCACCGGCGTTCGCGGCGGCCATGATGGGCCGCCATGTCCTCGGGGTGATGCCGGTGGAGCGAGGAGTGCTGCTGTTCACGGTGGTGGACGTGGCGGGGCACCCCGCCCTGGAGGGGTTCTCCATCCACGAGGCGTTCAAACAGAACGCATGGCGGGTCCTCGCGGTGGGTTCCTCGGGTGATTCGGCGGCGTACCGGCCGGCCGTGTCTTCGGACACCCTGGGAGGCCTCTACCTTCCGCGGGCGACAGGATTCGACTGGCGCCCGCCGCACGGCCGCGTCCTGCGGGCCGGCGACCGCGTGGTGCTCGCGACGACCCGGCGGGGCCTGGACATCCTGATGACCGGGGTCCAGCCGCATCGGATGTCATCGTCGCCCCCGGCCGATGCATCGGCCACGGACCGTGACACCCACTGACACGCGGGGCGGGTGAAGTCTCGCAAATCCAATGGCAGCAGCCGGAGCTGGTCACCGAAGTCAACGGAACCGGTGTCCTGCGGATGCTGGAGGCGATCCGGATCGTCAGCGGCCTGAGCAAGCCGTCGGCGAGCGGTGGTGCCGCCGGGCAGATCCGCTTTTACCAGGCCTCCTCATCCGAGATGTTCGGCATGGTGACGCAGACGCCGCAGAACGAGGCGACCTCGTTCCACCCGCGCAGCCCCTACGGTGTGGTGAAGAAGTACGGGCACTACATGACCCGGAACTACCGGGAGTCCTACGGCATGTACGCCGCCTCGGGGATCCTGTTCAACCATGAGTCGCCCCGGCGCGGGGCCGAGTTCGTGACGAGGAAGATCTCGCTGGCCGTTGCACGGATCAAGCTGGGCCTCCAGCAGCGGCTGAGCCTCGGCAATCTCGATGCCGTGCGGGACTGGGGCTTCGCCGGGGACTACGTCCGTGCCATGCATCTGATGCTCCAGCAGGACGAGCCGGGCGACTATGTGGTGGGCACGGGCCAGATGCACTCGGTGCGCGATGCCGCCAGGATCGCGTTCGGCTGTGTGGGTCTGGACCGGGAGGACTACGTCGTCGTCGACCCCGGGCTCGTGCGGCCCGCGGAGGTGGAGACGCTCTGCGCCGACTCCTCCAACGCCCGGAAGTACCTGGACTGGGAACCGGAGGTGGACTTCACCGAACTGATCCGGATGATGGTGGAGTCGGGCTTGAGGCAGGCTCGTCTGGTGAGGGAGTACGGCGCGGAACTCTCGGAGGCGTGCTGGTAGTCGGCAGAGCGTTCCTGCCGCAGTATCGGGTTGCCCGCGCGACGGACCGGTTGCCGGTCGCCTTCGGTACGCCCGGCACCTTCCAGCCGGGTCACGGCGTGGCGTCGGCCGGGAGTTCGGCGGGGATCGGGAGGACGCCGCCGGCGATGGGCAACGTGACGACCATGGTCAGGCCGCCTCCGGGGGTGTCCTCGGCGGTCAGAGTGCCGTCCATGGCCTCCAGGAAGCCCTTGGCGACCGCCAGCCCGAGACCGACCCCGGCGCCCGCGGGCGCGTCCCCGTAGCGCTGGAAGGGCTCGAATATGCGGTCCTTGGCCTCGTCGGGGACGCCGGGCCCCCGGTCGGCGACGCGTAGTTCGAGACGGCCGGCGAGGGAACTCGCGGACACGTGGACGGGCTGCCCGCCGGGGCTGTATTTGACGGCGTTCTCGACGATGTTGGCGACGGACCGTTCCAGCAGCCCGCGGTCCACGGCGACCATGGGCAGGGTCTCGGGGATGTCGAGTTCGACGCTGTCGTCGGGGACGCCGGCCAGGGCCATGGGGACCACCTCGTCGAGATCGGTCACGCGGATGACCGGGAGGACGGTCCCGGTCTGGAGGCGGGACATGTCGAGGAGGTTGCCGATCAGGTGGTCGAGGCGGTCGGCGCCGTCCTCGATGCCTTCGAGCAGGTCGGTCCGGTCCTCCTCGGACCATTCGACGTCGGTGGAACGCAGCGAGGTGACCGCGACCTTGATGCCGGCCAGCGGCGTGCGCAGGTCGTGGCTGACGGCGGCGAGGAGCGCGGTCCGGATCTGGTTGCCTTCGATCAGGCGGCGGGCCTCCTCGGCCTCGTCGACGAGGCGCTGGCGGTCGAGTACGACGGCTGCCTGTGCGGCGAAGGCGCCGAGTACGCGGCGGTCCTCGGCGGGCAGCACCCGGCCGGTCAGGGCGAGGGACATGTTCTCGCCGATGGGCATGTCGACGTCGGCGTCCTCGGGGCGGGCGACCGGGCTTTCCCCCGTGCTGCCCGCGCAGGTCCACGGGTCGATTTCGCTGGTGCGCTCCAGGAGGGCGACCGACTGCATGCCGAAGGTCTCGCGGAGGCGTTCCAGGAGGGCGTCGAGGGAGTTCTCGCCGCGCAGGACGCTGCCTGCGAGGAAGGAGAGGATCTCCGACTCGGCGCGGAGCCGGGCGGCCTGGTGGGTGCGCCGGGCGGCCAGGTCGACCACCGAAGCCACCGAGACGGCCACGCCGACGAAGATCGAGATGGCGACGATGTTCTTGGGGTCGGCGATGGTGAGCTTGTGGACCGGTGGGGTGAAGTAGTAGTTGAGGAGCAGGGAGCCGAAGGCCGCCGAGGCCAAGGCGGGGAGCAGCCCGCCGAGGAGTGCTGCCGCCACCGTGAAGGTGAGGAAGAGCAGCATGTCGTTCGCGAGGCCGAGGTCGGGGACGACCTGGCTCAGCAGGACGGTGAGCAGGGCGGGCCCGACGATGCCGGTCACCCAGCCCCGGATGATGCGGGGCCGGCCGAGCCTTCCGCCGCGCGCGAGGGGCAGGCCGCGGCCCTTGGCGGCCTCGTCGTGGGTGACGATGTGGACGTCGAGGTCGGGTCCGGATTCGCGGGCGACGGTGGCGCTGACGCCGGGGCTGAAGACGGACTGCCAGGAGCGCCTCCGGCTGACGCCGAGGACGATTTGGGTGGCGTTGACGCCGCGCGCGAATTCCAGCAGCGCGTCGGGGATGTCGTCGCCTATGACGTGGTGGAAGGTGCCGCCGAGGTCCTCGACCAGGGTGCGCTGGACGGCGAGCTCCTTGGGCGAGGCCGAGGTCAGCCCGTCGCTGCGGGCGATGTAGACGGCGAGGACCTCGCCGCCCGAGCCCTTTTCGGCGAGACGGGCGGCCCGGCGGATGAGCGTACGGCCCTCCGGGCCGCCGGTGAGGCCGACGACGATGCGCTCGCGGGCCTGCCAGGTGGTGCGGATGTTGTGCTCGCCGCGGTACTCGTTGAGGTACTCGTCGACCCGGTCGGCGACCCAGAGCAGCGCGAGCTCGCGCAGCGCGGTCAGGTTGCCGGGACGGAAGTAGTTGGAGAGGGCGGCGTCGACCTTGTCGGGCTTGTAGATGTTCCCGTGCGCCATCCGTCGGCGCAGCGCCTGGGGGGACATGTCGACCAGCTCGATCTGATCGGCGCGCCGCACGACTTCGTCGGGGACGGTTTCCCGCTGGCGCACGCCGGTGATCGTTTCGACGACGTCGCCGAGCGATTCGAGGTGCTGGATGTTGACGGTCGAGACGACGTCGATGCCGGCCTGGAGCAGTTCCTCGACGTCCTGCCAGCGTTTGGTGTTGCGCGAGCCCGGTACGTTGGTGTGGGCGAGTTCGTCCACCAGGGCCACGGCGGGGCGGCGGGCGAGGATCGCGTCGACGTCCATCTCGGTGAACGTGGAGCCCCGGTACTCCAGCTCGCGCCGTGCGATCTGTTCCAGACCGTGCAGCATCACCTCGGTGCGGGGCCGGTTGTGGTGCTCGACGAAGGCGACGACGACATCGGTGCCGCGTTCCACCCGGCGGTGGCCCTCGGAGAGCATCGCGTACGTCTTGCCGACGCCGGGGGCCGAGCCCAGGTAGATACGAAACCTGCCGCGTCCCATGCCGTCATCCCTCGTAGCGGTAGCCCATACCGGGCTCGGTGATCAGATACCTCGGGTGCGAGGGGTCCGCTTCCAGTTTGCGGCGTAGCTGGGCCATGTAGACCCTCAGGTAGTTGGTGTGCTCGGAGTACGTCGGCCCCCATACATCGAGCAGCAGCTTTCGCTGACTGACCAGCCGGCCGGGATTGGTGATGAGGATTTCCAGCAGGTGCCACTCGGTGGGGGTCAGACGCACCCGGCGATCGCCGCGGCTGACCTTCTTCGCGACCAGGTCCACGGTGAAGTCGTCGGTCGTGACCATGGAGATCTCTTTGGAGGGTGCCGGAGTCCGGCTTGCCGGCAGCTGCCAGATTCAGGGCCTTGCTTCCTTCGGAAGCCGTCTCCACCTCGAACTTGCGTGCCTCCAGGTTGATCCTGAGCGCGCGGACGAGCTGGGCGTCGTCCTCCACCACCAGCACCTTGATCATCGGTGTGGGGCTTCCTCTTTCAGTGGGTATGGGCCGGAGCCGACGGGAGGTCGGGGCACCTCCCAGCGATGGCTGGGGGAGCTCCGCGTCCCGCCGGCTCCGACCCTTGCTATGCGGAGCGTCAGCTCTTGGTCAGTGCCTTGAGTGCGGTGTTGAGTTCGAGGACGTTGACGCGGGGTTCGCCCATGAAGCCGAGGGTGCGGCCCTGGGTGTGGTCGGCGACGAGCTCTTCGACCTGCTTGACGTCGAGCTTGTTCTGCTCGGCGACGCGGTGGATCTGGAGCTTGGCGTACTCGGGGGAGATGTTCGGGTCGAGGCCGGAGCCGGAGGAGGTGACGGCGTCGGCCGGTACGTCCTGGGGCTTGACCGTGTAGCCGGCGGTGGAGTTGTCCGCGACGACGGCTTCCTTGGCGGCGACGACCTGGGCGCAGAGGGTGCCTTCCTCGGCGTCCTTGGTGCAGTGCCCGTTGACCGCGCCGTTGTCGCCGGCGCGGTTGGTGGCGCCGGAGAGGATGAGCGAGTACTGGGTGTTGACGCTGTTGGAGCCGAGGCCGTTGGAGGGGCGGGGCTGGAACCACTTGAGGTCCGGCTTCGCGGCCTCCGTGGCGTCGTCGGGGTTCTGCTTGGGGAGGTTGTAGGTCTGTCCGATGAGGGAGGATCCGACGACGTTGCCGCTCTTGTCCTTGATCTCGGAGCCGTTGGCGTTGTCGTTGAAGAGGGCCTGGGCGATGCCGGTGACGGCGAGCGGGTAGATGACCCCGCAGATGATCGTGAGGACCAGCAGGGCCCGCAGGCCCGCCCCGATCAACCGTGCCGTGTTGCCTACAGAGTTGTTCATTGGGGTCAGCCGATTCCCGGGATGAGGGTGATGAGCATGTCGATGATCTTGATGCCGATGAACGGGGCGATCAGGCCGCCGAGTCCGTAGATCCCGATGTTGCGGCGGAGCATCTTGTCGGCGCTGGTCGGCTTGTACTGGACGCCCTTGAGGGCGAGCGGGACGAGGGCGATGATGATCAGCGCGTTGAAGATGACCGCGGAGAGGATCGCGGAGTTCGGGGAGTGCAGGCCCATGATGTTGAGCTTGTCGAGGCCCGGGTAGACCACGGCGAACATCGCGGGGATGATCGCGAAGTACTTCGCGACGTCGTTGGCGATGGAGAACGTGGTCAGGGCGCCCCGGGTGATGAGGAGCTGCTTGCCGATCTCGACGATCTCGATGAGCTTGGTGGGGTTGGAGTCCAGGTCCACCATGTTCCCGGCCTCCTTGGCGGCCGAGGTGCCCGTGTTCATCGCGACACCTACGTCCGCCTGGGCCAGGGCCGGGGCGTCGTTCGTCCCGTCACCGGTCATCGCGACCAGCTTGCCGCCCGCCTGCTCCCGCTTGATGAGGGCCATCTTGTCCTCGGGAGTGGCCTCGGCGAGGAAGTCGTCGACACCGGCCTCTTCGGCGATGGCCCTGGCGGTCAGCGGGTTGTCACCCGTGATCATGACGGTCTTGATGCCCATGCGGCGCAGCTCGTCGAACCGCTCCCGCATGCCCTCCTTGACGACGTCCTTGAGGTGGATGACACCGAGGACGCGGGCACCCTTCTCGTCCTCGACGGCGACCAGCAGCGGCGTACCGCCGGCCTCGGAGATCTTGTTGGCGAGGAGGTCGGCGTCGTCGGCCACCTGGCCGCCCTGCTCCTTGACCCAGGTGATGACGGAGCCGGCCGCGCCCTTGCGGGTCTTCCTGCCGTCGACGTCGACGCCCGACATGCGGGTCTGGGCGGTGAAGGCGATCCATTCGGCCTGCGACAGCTCGCCCTGGTGACGCTCGCGCAGTCCGTACTTCTCCTTCGCGAGGACGACGATGGAGCGGCCCTCGGGGGTTTCGTCGGCGAGGGAGGACAGCTGGGCGGCATCCGCCAGCTCCGCCTCGGTGGTGCCCTTGACCGGTACGAACTCGGACGCCTGGCGGTTGCCGAGGGTGATGGTGCCGGTCTTGTCGAGCAGCAGCGTCGATACGTCGCCGGCGGCTTCGACCGCGCGGCCTGACATGGCCAGGACGTTGCGCTGGACGAGCCGGTCCATGCCCGCGATGCCGATCGCCGAGAGCAGGGCGCCGATGGTGGTCGGGATCAGGCAGACCAGGAGCGCGGTGAGCACGATCATCGACTGCTTGGCGTCCGCGTAGATCGCGAACGGCTGCAGGGTGACCACGGCGAGCAGGAAGACGATCGTGAGTGACGCCAGCAGGATGTTGAGGGCGATCTCGTTGGGCGTCTTCTGCCGGGCCGCGCCCTCGACGAGGGCGATCATGCGGTCGATGAAGGTCTCGCCGGGCTTCGTCGTGATCTTGACGACGATCCGGTCCGAGAGGACCTTCGTGCCGCCGGTGACGGCCGAGCGGTCGCCGCCGGACTCGCGGATGACGGGCGCGGACTCGCCGGTGATGGCGGACTCGTCGACGGACGCGACGCCCTCGACGACGTCACCGTCGCCGGGGATGATGTCGCCCGCCTCGCAGACCACCAGGTCACCGATCTTGAGATCGGTACCGGGGACCTGTTCCTCGCTCTTGCCGTCCTGGGCCAGGCGGCGGGCGACCGTGTCGGTCTTGGCCTTGCGCAGGGTGTCGGCCTGGGCTTTGCCGCGGCCTTCGGCGACGGCTTCGGCGAGGTTGGCGAAGATGGTGGTCAGCCACAGCCAGGCGGTGATGGCCCAGCCGAACCAGTCCGTCGGGTCCTTGATCGCGAGGACGGTCGTGACGACCGACCCCACGAGGACGACGAACATGACCGGCGACTTGATCATGATCCGGGGGTCGAGCTTCTTCACCGCGTCGGGGAAGGACTTCAGCAGTGCCTTGGGGTCGAACAGCCCCCCACCGACACGGCCGGCAGGCGGCTTGTGGCCGGTGGGCAGGTCGTCGTGCGGAGCACGGGTCGGTGTGGCGGTGCTCATGATGCGAGCCCTTCGGCGAGCGGTCCCAGCGCGAGGGCCGGGAAGTAGGTCAGACCGGTGATGATGACGATCGTGCCGACGAGCAGGCCGGCGTAGAGCGGCTTGTCGGTACGGAGCGTGCCTGCTGTTTCGGGGACGGGCTTCTGTTCGGCGAGCGAGCCGGCCAGTGCGAGGACGAACACCATGGGCAGGAACCGGCCGAGCAGCATGGCGAGGCCGATGGTGGTGTTGAACCACTGGGTGTCGGCGTTCAGTCCGGCGAACGCGGAGCCGTTGTTGTTGGCTCCGGAGGTGTAGGCGTAGAGGACCTCGGAGAAGCCGTGCGCGCCGGAGTTCAGCATGGAGTGGGGCGGGGTGGGCAGGGCCATG
>NZ_JBGWAB010000133.1:0-20093 GCF_041862025.1 Streptomyces sp. AB3(2024) | reverse complement strand
GCCTTTCAGCGCCGATGGTACTGCAGGGGGGACCCTGTGGGAGAGTAGGACGCCGCCGAACAATCATTGTGGGAAAGCCCCGCACCTTATGGTGCGGGGCTTTTCTGCGTTCAGGGGCCGGTCGCTGCGCTCGTGGACTCCTGTAGGGTCAGGGGGCATCGATTCGACCATTTCTAGCGTCACAGTGGAGGCCCCCGGGTGGAGGTCCAGGAGACTCGGGTTCAGACTGACCGAATTTTCACCATTCCGAACATCCTGAGCATGGCTCGCCTCGCCGGCGTACCCCTGTTCCTCTGGCTGATCCTGGAGGGCTACGACGGGTGGGCGCTGGCCGTTCTCATGTTCAGCGGGGTCAGTGATTACCTCGACGGGAAACTCGCGCGACGCTGGAATCAGATCAGCAATCTGGGGCGGTTGCTGGACCCCGCCGCGGACCGCCTCTACGTCCTGACGACGCTGTTCGGGCTGACCTGGCGCGGGATCCTGCCCCTGTGGCTGACCGGGCTGCTGCTCGCCCGTGAGGCAATGCTGCTGGTCATGGTGTGGATCCTGCGTCGGCACGGCTATCCGCCGCCCCAGGTGAACTTCCTCGGCAAGGCCGCCACCTTCAACCTGATGTACGCCTTCCCGCTGCTGCTGCTGAGCGACGGTACCGGCTGGTTGGCCTGGACGGCGTCCGTTTTCGGATGGGCGTTCGCGGGTTGGGGTACAACGCTCTATTGGTGGGCAGGAATCCTATACGTGGTGCAAGTCCGCCGTCTCGTGAAGGCGGATGCCACGGCCGATTGAGCTCACTCGGCGCCGGTACTGACGCGGAGGAGTAGCGGAGTCACCGTCCGGGACGGGTGAGGTCGGCCAGACCGTCATCTCTCTAGGAGGACTCTTCCGACATGAAGGCCGTCGTGATGGCCGGTGGCGAAGGTACGCGGCTTCGCCCCATGACCTCAAGCATGCCCAAGCCGCTCCTGCCGGTGGCGAACCGGCCGATCATGGAGCACGTGCTGAGGCTGCTGAAGCGGCATGGACTCAGCGAAACCGTGGTCACCGTTCAGTTCCTGGCGTCACTCGTCAAGAACTATTTCGGTGACGGCGAGGAGCTCGGAATGGAGCTCACCTATGCCAATGAGGAGAAGCCACTCGGCACCGCCGGCAGCGTGAAGAACGCCGAGGAGGCCTTGAAGGACGACACCTTCCTGGTCATCTCCGGTGACGCGCTGACGGACTTCGACCTCACCGACCTCATCAACTTCCACAAGGAGAAGGGCGCACTGGTCACGGTGTGCCTGACCCGGGTGCCGAACCCACTGGAATTCGGCATCACCATCGTGGACGAGGAGGGCAAGGTCGAGCGCTTCCTCGAAAAGCCGACATGGGGGCAGGTGTTCTCGGACACCATCAACACCGGCATCTACGTGATGGAGCCGGAGATCTTCGACTACGTCGAGGCCGACGTCTCCGTCGACTGGTCCGGTGACGTCTTCCCGAAGTTGATGAAGGAAGGCCGGCCGATCTACGGCTACGTGGCCGAGGGCTACTGGGAGGACGTCGGCACGCACGAGAGCTACGTCAAGGCGCAGGCCGACGTACTCGAAGGCAAGGTCCAGGTCGACATGGACGGCTTCGAGATCTCCCCCGGCGTGTGGATCGCCGAAGGGGCCGAGGTGAGCCCGGACGCCGTCCTGCGCGGGCCGCTGTACATCGGGGACTACGCCAAGGTCGAAGCCGGCGTGGAGATCCGCGAGCACACCGTCGTCGGGTCGAACGTGGTCGTCAAGAGCGGGGCCTTCCTCCACAAGGCCGTCGTGCACGACAACGTGTACATCGGACCGCACAGCAACCTGCGCGGCTGCGTCATCGGGAAGAACACCGACATCATGAGGGCCGCCCGGATCGAGGACGGGGCCGTCATCGGTGACGAGTGCCTGGTCGGTGAGGAATCGATCGTCCAGGGCAACGTGCGCGTCTACCCCTTCAAGACCATCGAGGCCGGCGCGTTCGTCAACACCTCGGTGATCTGGGAGTCGCGCGGTCAGGCACACCTCTTCGGTGCCCGTGGGGTCTCCGGGATCCTGAACGTCGAGATCACCCCGGAGCTGGTGGTCAAGCTCGCCGGGGCCTATGCGACGACCCTGAAGAAGGGCGCCATCGTCACCACGGCCCGTGACCACTCCCGAGGCGCGAGAGCACTCAAGAGGGCCGTGATCTCGGCCCTCCAGGCCAGCGCCATCGACGTGCGCGACCTGGAGAACGTACCGCTGCCGGTCGCCCGGCAGCAGACCGCCCGAGGAGCCGCCGGCGGGATCATGATCCGGACCTCCCCCGGGGTGCCGGACTCGGTGGACATCATGTTCCTCGACGAGCGGGGTGCGGACCTCTCGCAGGCGCAGCAGCGCAAGCTGGACCGGGTCTACGCTCGCCAGGAGTACCGCCGTGCCTTCCCCGGCGAGATCGGCGACCTCCAGTTCCCGTCGAGCGTCTTCGATTCGTACACGGGCTCGCTGCTGCGCCGGGTGGACACCACCGGCATCGCGGATTCCGGCCTCAAAGTGGTCGTGGACGCCTCCAACGGCAGCGCCGGACTCGTGCTGCCCAGCCTGCTGGGCCGGCTCGGGGTGGACGCGCTGACGATCAATCCCGGCCTCGACGAGTCGCGGCCGACCGAGACGGCGGAGTCCCGGCGGGCCGGGCTGGTGCGGCTCGGAGAGATCGTGGCCTCGGCGCGGGCGGCCTTCGGCGTGCGCTTCGACCCGGTGGGCGAGCGGATCTCGCTGGTGGACGAGCGCGGGCGGATCATCGAGGACGACCGGGCCCTGCTCGTCCTGCTCGACCTGGTCGCCGCCGAGAAGCGCAGCGGCAAGGTCGCGCTGCCGGTGACCACCACACGGGTCGCCGAGCAGGTCGCCGCCTACCACGGTACGCAGGTGGAGTGGACGACGACCTCGCCCGACGATCTGACGCGGGTGGGCCGTGAGGAGACCACGATCTTCGGCGGCGACGGCCGGGGCGGGTTCATCGTCCCGGAGTTCAGCAGCGTCTTCGACGGATCGGCGGCGTTCGTCCAGCTGATCGGACTGGTCGCGCGCACCCAGCTCACCCTGAGCCAGATCGATGCCCGCATCCCGCGGGCGCACGTGCTCAAGCGGGACGTGCCGACGCCGTGGGCGGCCAAGGGGCTCGTCATGCGGCGGGTCGTGGAGGCGGCCGGTGACCGGCAGGTGGACACCACGGACGGCGTGCGCGTCGTGGAGGCCGACGGACGGTGGGCCCTGGTCCTGCCGGACCCGGCGGAGGCCGTCACCCACCTGTGGGCCGAGGGTCCCGACGACGCCTCCGCGCAGGCCCTGCTCGACGAGTGGGGCGCGGTCGTGGAGGGTGCCGGGGAGCACTGACCGGCGACCGGCCCCGTAGGGCGGCCGGGCGCGCGATCGTGGGAGGGGCGGGCACGGGGAGTCACCCGGCCCGGTCCTCCGGACGGCGCATTGGATGTGGGCGGCGGCGACATGCGACGATGTGCGGCATGTCGCAGCCGCCCAACAACCGGAGTCCGGCCCCGCCGCCCGCGCGCCCGGACGCGTCCATGTCGCTGCTGACGCACGTGATGGACAACAGTCTCGACGAGGGCTATGCGGAGGCGTCGGCCCGGCGCGAGGCGGACGGCACGGCAGGACTGCCGCGTACCCTCAAGGCCAAGCTGGCGCTCGCCGCCGGGCTCGTGCTCGCCGCGATGGTCGTCACCCTCGGTGCGGCCCAGGCGCGGATAGCGGCGCCGGTGCTGGCCAAGGAGCGCCAGGAGCTGATCGACCGGGTCGAGCGGGCCGACGCGCACGCCAACGGCCTGGAGCGGGACATCGAGCGGCTGCGGACCGAGGTCGAGGACCGGCAGGGCGCGGCGCTCAAGCAGCCCGGCGGGGACCGGGCGCGGTTGCTGGCCCTGCTGTCGGGTGCAACCGAAGTGCACGGTCCGGGCGTCAAACTGGTGGTGGACGACGCGAAGGGATCTTCGTCGGGCGGCGGTGGCGGCCCGCGGGAGAGCGCCGGCTTCTCGGACACCGGCCGGGTCCGTGACCGGGACATGCAGCGGATCGTCAACGGGCTCTGGCAGGCCGGGGCGGAAGCCGTCTCGATCAACGGTCAGCGGCTGACGTCGCTGTCGGCGATCCGGGCGGCCGGTGACGCGATACTGGTCGACAACAGGCCTCTGGTGCCGCCCTACGAGATCCTCGCGGTGGGGGACAAGAAGCGGCTCGGCACCACCTTCCAGGATTCCGTGGACGGCCAGTACCTGCACGTCCTGCAGGAGAGCTACGGGATCCGCTACACCCTGTCCGCCGTGGACGAGGTGAAGCTGCCGGCCGCGTCGAGCCTGACCGTCCGCACAGCCACAGCAGTAGAGCCGAAGAAGGGTGCATCGTGATCGCGGTACTGGGCCTCGTGGCCGGAGTGGTGGTCGGACTTCTGGTCCGGCCCGAAGTGCCGGCCGTGGTGGAGCCATATCTGCCGATCGCCGTGGTGGCGGCGCTGGACGCGGTGTTCGGCGGCCTGCGCGCGATGCTGGACGGGATCTTCGTCGACAAGGTCTTCGTGGTGTCGTTCCTCTCGAACGTGGTGGTGGCCGCGCTGATCGTCTTCCTCGGCGACAAGCTGGGCGTCGGCTCGCAGCTGTCGACGGGCGTGGTCGTCGTCCTCGGCATCCGGATCTTCTCCAACGCCGCGGCCATCCGCCGGCACGTCTTCCGGGCGTGAGGCCGATGAGCGACGACAACACCCCGCCCGAGGAGCCCCACGTCCCCGAGCGCCCCCTGAAGGGCGAGGCCGGCGCGGAGGCTCCGCGGTCCGGACCGGAGCCCGGGGAACCGCAGCAGAGCGGGCGCCGGCGCCTGGCGGCCGGTCTGTGGCCGCCGCGGGTCAGCCGGGCCCAACTGATCGTCGCGCTGCTGCTGTTCGTGCTGGGGCTCGGGCTCGCGATCCAGGTGCGGTCCAACAGCGACTCCAGCGCGCCGCTGCGCGGTGCCCGTCAGGAGGACCTCGTACGGATCCTCGACGAGCTGGACGGGCGGACCAAGCGCCTGGAGGACGAGAAGCAGAAGCTGGAGGACCAGCGCAAGGAGCTGGAGAGCAGCTCCAACCAGGCCGAGGAGGCCCGGCGGCAGACGGTGGAGAAGGAGCGCCAACTGGGCATCCTGGCCGGTACCGTGGCTGCTCAGGGGCCGGGGATCACACTGAGGATCACCGACACCAAGGGCCAGGTGCGCTCCGACCAGCTTCTGGACACCCTCCAGGAGCTGAGGGCGGCCGGGGCCGAGGCGATCCAGATCAACGGCGTGCGCGTCGTCGCGGGCTCGTACTTCTCGGACCAGGGCGGAGGGGTCTCGATCGACGGTAAGAAGATCACACAGCCCTACGAGTTCAGGGTGATCGGCAGACCGCAGGATCTGGAGCCGGCGCTCAACATCCCGGGCGGTGTCGTGCAGACCATGGAGAAGGAGCAGGCCACGGTCGCCGTCACACGGTCGGCGAAGATCGTTGTGGACGCCTTGCGGGCTGCGAAGCAGCCTGACTACGCTCGGTCGTCATCGTCGTGACGCGGTGCGGAATGTGGACAGGCTCACGTGGGCGTATGCCTGCGGGGGGTCGACGCACCGAAGTCGCGGTGCGTGGTGGAAACTGTCTGGTGGTTACGGACGTTGTGAGAATGTCCGGGTCGGCAGGTGTGTGCATGCAGAGTTCGTCCTGCCCCACGGGCGGGTCTGTTTCGGTCAAGGGGAATCGCCCGTGAAGTTGTTTGAGAAGTTGTTCGGCAAGAAGAACCGCGAGGAAAGCGGCGCGGCGCGCCACCGTGCGGGGCACGGTGACGGCGAAGGACAGGGCGACCGGCCGCTCTTCCGCGACGAGGTGACCGGTCCGGGTGACATTTCGGGCGCGCAGGGCGCGTCGTCTGTTGACCCTGCCGGTTCCGGACGCATAGGTTTCGGTGACCCATCAACCTCAAGTGCGGGTGGAGGGTTTGCCCCCGACCCGTATGCCACCAATGCCTCCGCGGGGCAGCCGCGGCGCGAGGAGCCGTCCATGTCGGCCGAGCAGGTTTGCAGCAGGTGTGGCCACCGCAGCGATGCGGCGAGCCGTTTCTGCTCGAACTGCGGGGCGCCGCTGCGGGCGGGTCTGACGCCGGAGCGTGCTTCGGAGACCACGTCCACCATCTCGATCTCGGGCCTTGAGGCCTACGAGGCCGAGGTGTCGGGACAAGCGCACGTGTCGTCCTCGCTGTCCCCCGAGGCCCAGGCCGCGGTGGAGGCACTGCCCCCCGGTTCCGCCCTGCTGATCGTGCGGCGCGGCCCCAACTCGGGCAGCCGCTTCCTGCTGGACGGCGAACTGACCACGGCCGGCCGGCACCCGCAGAGCGACATCTTCCTGGACGACGTGACCGTCTCCCGGCTGCATGTCGAGTTCCGCAGGGGCCAGGAGGGCGGCTTCACCGTCGCCGACGTGGGCAGCCTGAACGGCACGTACGTCAACCGTGAGCCGATCGACTCGGTCGCCCTGCACAACGGCGACGAGGTCCAGATCGGCAAGTACCGGCTGGTCTTCTACGCGAGCCTGCGGGGCATCTGACCCTTCCCCCGGACGTGGTCCGGGGGGACCCCAGGGAAGGTCCCATGCTGCGTACCCCGACCGGCGGTGCCCCGAAGAGCGGCACCGCCGGGTCCGCCGGGCGGCTGGTGAGCATCGGAACGGTGCTGACCATGCTGCGTGACGAGTTCCCCGACGTCACGATTTCGAAGATCCGCTTCCTGGAGGCGGAGGGGCTCGTGGAGCCCGAGCGCACACCTTCCGGATACCGCAAGTTCAGCACGGGCGACGTGGAACGCCTCGGTCGCGTCCTGCGCCTGCAGCGGGACCACTACCTGCCGCTGAAGGTCATCCGCGAACAGCTCGACGCGCTCGACCGGGGCGAGCAGATCCGCATCCCCGGGCCCGCGTCCCACGGGGAGGCGGTGGACCCGGCCGGTCCCGTCGCCCTGTACGGGGAGGTGGGCCGGGAGAGGCCCACCGTGGCCCGGGTGGGCCGGGCCGAGCTGATCGCCGCCGCCGAGGTGGACGAGGTGCAGCTCGTCGAATGGGAGTCGTACGGGCTCATCTCCGAGGTGCCGGACGGGGGGTTCGACGCCGAAGCGGTCACCGTGGCCCGCCTGATCGCGGATCTCGGCCGTTTCGGTCTGGAACCCCGCCACCTGCGGGCCATGAAGGCCGCCGCGGACCGGGAGGCCGGTCTGGTGGAGCAGCTCGTGGCACCGCTGCGGCGGCACCGCAACCCGCAGACCAGGGCGCACGCCGAGGCCACGATGAAGGAGCTCGTGGGGCTCTCCGTACGGCTCCACGAGGCCCTGGTGCAGACGGCCCTCGGGGTGCGGTCGCACTGATCGGAGGCCCCGGAAGGGGCCCCGACTACCCAAACCTGCCGAGCAGGTCCTAGGGTTGCTGTGTGAACGAGCTCGACGTTGTGGGTGTCCGGGTGGAAATGCCCTCCAACCAACCGATCGTGCTCCTGCGTGAAGTGGGAGGCGATCGGTACCTCCCCATCTGGATCGGTCCTGGGGAGGCGACCGCCATTGCCTTCGCGCAGCAGGGCATGGCCCCTGCCCGGCCGCTGACGCACGACCTGTTCAAGGACGTGCTGGAGGCGGTCGGTGAGGAGCTCACCGAGGTCCGGATCACGGATCTGCGGGAGGGCGTCTTCTACGCGGAACTGGTCTTCGCCAGTGGGGTCGAGGTGAGCGCGAGGCCTTCCGACGCCATAGCGCTGGCCCTGCGCACGGGAACGCCGATCTACGGCAGTGACGGTGTCCTGGACGACGCCGGAATCGCCATTCCCGACGAGCAGGAGGACGAGGTGGAGAAGTTCCGCGAGTTCCTCGACCAGATCTCACCCGAGGACTTCGGCACCGGCCCGCAGTGAGGGCCGGGGTGTGAGGGGTGCGGCCGCGGCGAAACGCGGGCCGCGTCGACCACCGGGAACTTTCAGCCCATTCGAGTAGCCTTTCCCCGCAATGGGGTACGGGAAACCACTCTCAGGGTGATTATCACTCGGCGTGCCGAGTGTGGCGATCGTTGACGCACCCCTGGTCACTGCCTACCTTCAAGGTGGCAGGTCAAGGACGGAGGGTCGGCGTGAGGATCACGGGCGACGGTACGACCGGGGGCACCCCCGCACGGAGTGACGGTGGGTCGTACCCGCTGCACGGCGGCGCGCAGGGTTCCGCGCACCGTCAGCCGGCTTCGACGCCGGTCGGACCGGTGAGCGACGCTCCGGCGCCCGAGCAGGTCGGCTACCGGGGCCCGACGGCGTGCGCCGCCGCCGGGATCACCTACCGCCAGCTCGACTACTGGGCCCGGACCGGGCTCGTGGAGCCCAGCGTGCGGCCCGCGTACGGGTCGGGCACGCAGCGCCTCTACAGCTTCCGGGACGTGGTCGTCCTCAAGATCGTCAAGCGCTTCCTGGACACCGGGGTGGCGCTCCAGAGCATCCGCACCGCCGTCCAGCACCTGCGCGACCGGGGTTTCCACGACCTGGAGCGCATGACGCTGATGAGCGACGGCGCCACCGTCTACGAGTGCACTTCCCCGGACCAGGTGGTGAGCCTGCTCCAGGGCGGGCAGGGCGTTTTCGGCATCGCCGTCGGCGTGGTGTGGCGGGACGTGGAGAACGCGCTGTCGCAGCTGCACGGGGAGCGGGTGGACACCGGGGAGACCCTGGTGGGCCACAATCCCGCCGACGAGCTGGCCGCACGCCGCAACCGGGCCGTCTGAGCGGCGCCGGGCAAGCGTGGCCGCGTTGTCAGTGGCGTAGGGCAGCATCGGTGCCGTGAGAGCCGCGCCGACCATCCTGCACCTGGACATGGACGCCTTCTACGCCTCGGTCGAGCAGGCGTCCAAGCCGAGCCTGCGGGGCAAGGCCGTCATCGTCGGGGGGCTCGGGCCGCGCGGAGTGGTGGCCACCGCCTCCTACGAGGCCAGGCGGTTCGGGGTGCACTCGGCGATGCCGACCGCCCAGGCCCGTCGGCTCTGCCCGAACGGCGCCTACCTGATCCCGCGCTTCAGCCTCTACCGGGAGGTCAGCGACCTGGTCATGGGCCTGCTGCGGGAGCTGTCGCCGCTGGTGGAGCCCCTCAGCCTGGACGAGGCCTTCGTCGACCTGGAGGCGGGCGGCACGGCCTTCGACTCGGCGAGCGCCCGGGCCACGGGGGAGCGGCTGCGGGCCGACATCGAGGCCGCCACGGGGCTGAGCGGCTCGGTGGGCCTGGCGGGGTCGAAGATGCTGGCCAAGGTGGCATCCGAGGAGGCCAAGCCGGCCGGGCTGCTGCTGATCGAGCCCGGGACCGAGCGGGAGCTGCTCGCGCCCATGTCGGTGCGGACCCTGCCCGGGGTGGGGCCGGCCACCGGGGAGCACCTGCGGCGGGCCGGGATCACCACGGTGGGGGAGCTGGCCGAGGCCGGCGAGGACGAGCTGGTCCGGATGGTGGGGAAGGCGCACGGGGTCGGGCTGTACCGGATGGCGCTGGGGCTGGACGACCGGCCGGTGGTCGCCGAGCGGGACGCGAAGTCGGTCTCGGTGGAGGACACCTTCGACGTGGACCTGCACGACCGGGTCCGGATCCGCTTCGAGGTGCAGCGGCTCGTGGACCGGTGCGTGGGGCGCCTGCGGTCCTCCGGGCACTCGGGCCGGACCATCGTGCTGAAGGTGCGCCGCTACGACTTCTCCACGCTGACCCGTTCGGAGACCCTGCGCGGGCCGACCGACGACCCCTCGGTGGTCCGGGAGGCCGCGGCGCGGCTGCTGGAGGGCGTGGACACCACCGGAGGCGTGCGGCTGCTGGGGGTGGGGGTGACGGGGCTCGCGGACTACACGCAGGAGGACCTCTTCGCCCAGGTGCTCGGGGCCGGGGCGGAGGAGGGCGTTGCGGTCGCGGAGGGCGCCTCCTCGGAGGCCGCCGCGCCGGAGGGCGTCGCGCAGGAGGGGGAGGAAGGGGCGGGTGAGCCGGACGGGGCCGGCGAGACCGGTGCGGCCGGTCCCGCCGGTGGGGCCGTCGCGGAGGCGGGCGGGCCGGACGCGGCGGCCGCGCGGCACTGGCCGGCGGGGAGCGACGTACGGCACGCCCTGTACGGGCCCGGATGGGTCCAGGGCAGCGGGGTCGGGCGGGTGACCGTACGGTTCGAGCAGCCCGGATCACCGCCCGGGCGGGTGCGCACCTTCCGGATGGACGATCCCGAACTGGAGTCCTCCGATCCGCTGCCCCTCGTGGGGAAGGCGGAGGGGGCGGCCTAGATCCGCTCGTCGGGCGGCGGGCGGTGGAAGTCGGTAGGCAGGGAGACGTCCAGGCCGTAGTGGTGGTAGAGCTGGAGCTCCTGCTCGGGGGACAGGTGGCGCCCGACCCCGAAATCGGGTGCATCCCTGATCAGGGAACGCTCGAAGGGCACGCGCAGGGTGTCGTCCACCACCTCGCTGGGCTCCAGGGGGACGAAGGCGTCCCGTCCGAAGAGGCCGGTCCGGACGGCGGCCCATTCGGGCACGCCAGTGGCGTCGTCGAGGTAGACCTCGTCCACGGTGCCGATCTTGGCGCCGTTGCGGTCGAACGCCTTGCGGCCGATCAGGCTGCGCGGATCGATGTCGGTCTGCACGGTCCCTCCGTACGGTCGCAGTGGTACAACTCATTTGTAATGACTACGAAAGTGCATATTTGAAGAGGGGGCCACTCGGGGAGTCTCCGGATCGTCGCTGGTAGGCTGGGTGACGGCTGTTGACCCTGTGCGGGAGAGTCCTCCGAGTGAGAACGACGGAGGCGCCGAAGGAGCAAATCCTCCCCGGAATCTCTCAGGCATACGTACCGCACGTGGTGAGGCCACTCTGGAAAGCAGGGGCGGGTACCGGGCACGCAGTACCGGTTCCTCTCCTCACCGACGGTGAAAGCCGGACCTCAGGGGTGATCCCCGTGCGGCCCGGTGAAGCTCTCAGGTTGAGATGACAGAGGGGGAGGCCGTCCGGGTGCCCGCGCCGTGGTGCCCCTCGCAGGTCATACGACCAGGAGGCCTCCGTCATGACCGCCAACCGCATTCCGCTCTCCCAGCTGGAGCGAGGCATCCCCTTCGAGCAGCGTCACATCGGCCCGGATGCCGAGGCGCAGGCGAAGATGCTCGCCCAGGTGGGCTACGGCTCCCTGGACGAACTCACCGCCGCCGCGGTACCGGATGTGATCAAGACCGCCGAGGCGCTGAACCTGCCCGAGGCGCGCACCGAGGCGGAGGTGCTGGCCGAGCTCCGCTCGCTGGCCGACCGCAACCAGGTGCTGTCGTCGATGATCGGCCTCGGCTACTACGGCACCTTCACGCCGCCGGTCATCCTGCGCAACGTCATGGAGAACCCGGCCTGGTACACGGCGTACACGCCGTACCAGCCCGAGATTTCCCAGGGCCGCCTCGAAGCGCTGCTGAACTTCCAGACCGTCGTCGCCGACCTGACCGGCCTGCCGACCTCCGGTGCCTCCCTGCTCGACGAGGGCACCGCCGCCGCCGAGGCCATGTCCCTGGCCCGCCGCGTGGGCAAGGTCAAGGGCGGGGTCTTCCTGATCGACGCCGACGCGCTGCCGCAGACCATCGCCGTGATCGAGACGCGCGCCGAGCCCATCGGGGTCGAGGTCGTCGTCGCCGACCTGTCCGACGGCATCCCGGCCGAGATCGCCGAGCGCGGCGTCTTCGGCGTGCTGCTCCAGTACCCGGGCGCCTCCGGCGCCGTCCGCGCGATCAAGCCGGTCATCGACCAGGCGCACGGGCTCGGTGCCATCGTCACCGTCTCCGCCGACCTGCTCGCCCTGACCCTGCTCACCTCCCCGGGCGAGCTGGGCGCCGACATCGCCGTCGGCACCACCCAGCGCTTCGGCGTCCCGATGGGCTTCGGCGGCCCGCACGCCGGCTACATGGCCGTCCAGCAGCAGCACGCCCGCTCGCTGCCCGGCCGCCTCGTCGGTGTCTCCGTGGACGCGGACGGCAACAAGGCGTACCGCCTGGCCCTGCAGACCCGCGAGCAGCACATCCGCCGCGAGAAGGCCACCAGCAACATCTGTACCGCCCAGGTGCTGCTCGCGGTCATGGCCGGCATGTACGCCGTCTACCACGGCCCGGACGGCCTGCGCACGATTGCGCGCCGGACCCACCGCTACGCCGCGCTCCTCGCCGCGGGCCTGACGGCCGGCGGGGTCGAGCTGGTGCACGGCTCCTTCTTCGACACCGTCACCGCCCGGGTGCCCGGCAAGGCCGCCGAGGTCGTCGCCGCCGCCCGTGAGGGCGGGGTCAACCTGTTCCAGGTCGACGCCGACCACGTCTCGGTCTCCTGCGACGAGACCACCCTGCGCGCCGACCTCGACGCCGTCTGGGCCGCCTTCGGCGTCAGCGCGGACATCGAGGCCCTGGACGAGACCACCGCCGACACGCTGCCCGAGGGCCTGCTGCGCTCGGACGCGTACCTCGGCCACCCGGTCTTCCACCAGCACCGCTCCGAGACCGCGATGCTGCGCTACCTGCGCAAGCTCTCGGACAAGGACTACGCGCTGGACCGCGGCATGATCCCGCTGGGCTCCTGCACCATGAAGCTGAACGCGACCACCGAGATGGAGCCGGTGACCTGGCCCGAATTCGGTCAGCTGCACCCGTTCGCCCCGGTGGAGCAGGCGGAGGGCTACCTCACGCTCATCACCGAGCTGGAGGAACGTCTCTGTGAGGTCACCGGATACGACAAGGTCTCGATCCAGCCGAACGCCGGTTCCCAGGGTGAGCTCGCCGGCCTGCTGGCCGTGCGCGCCTACCACCGGGCCAACGGCGACGAGCAGCGCACCATCTGCCTCATCCCGTCCTCCGCGCACGGCACCAACGCCGCCAGCGCCGTGATGGCCGGCATGAAGGTCGTCGTCGTCAAGACCGCCGACGACGGCGAGGTGGACACGGACGACCTGCGCGCCAAGATCGAGCAGTACCGCGACGAGCTCGCGGTCCTGATGATCACCTACCCCTCCACGCACGGTGTGTTCGAGGAGCACGTCGCCGACATCTGCGCGCAGGTGCACGAGGCCGGCGGCCAGGTCTACGTCGACGGTGCCAACCTGAACGCCCTGGTGGGCCTCGCCAAGCCGGGTCACTTCGGCGGCGACGTCTCGCACCTGAACCTGCACAAGACCTTCTGCATCCCGCACGGCGGCGGCGGCCCGGGCGTCGGTCCGGTCGGTGTCCGGGCCCACCTGGCCCCGTTCCTGCCGAACCACCCGCTCCAGCCGACCGCCGGCCCGGAGACGGGCGTCGGCCCGATCTCGGCCGCGCCGTGGGGCTCGGCCGGCATCCTGCCGATCTCCTGGTCGTACGTACGCCTGATGGGTGGCGAGGGTCTCAAGCGCGCCACCCAGGTGGCGGTGCTCGGCGCGAACTACATCGCCAAGCGCCTGGAGCCGCACTTCCCGGTCCTCTACACCGGTCCGGGCAACCTGGTCGCCCACGAGTGCATCATCGACCTGCGGCCGCTGTCGAAGGCGACCGGCGTGAGCGTGGACGACATCGCCAAGCGCCTGATCGACTACGGCTTCCACGCGCCGACCATGTCCTTCCCGGTGGCCGGCACGCTGATGATCGAGCCGACGGAGTCCGAGGACCTCGCCGAGATCGACCGCTTCTGCGACGCGATGATCGCCATCCGCGCCGAGATCGAGCGGGTCGCGGGCGGCGAGTGGCCGGTCGAGGACAACCCGCTGGCCAACGCCCCGCACACCGCGGCGGCCCTGGGCGGCGAGTGGAACCACCCGTACAGCCGTGACGAGGCGGTCTTCCCGGGCGGCGTCACCGCCGCCGAGAAGTACTGGCCGCCGGTGCGCCGGATCGACGGTGCCTTCGGCGACCGCAACCTGGTCTGCTCGTGCCCTCCGCTGGACGAGTACGACAACTGAGTCCCGTGACACGGTGAAGGGGCCGGTCCCGGAGGGGGAGCTCCGGGACCGGCCCCTTCGCGTGGTCCTTCCCCGTGCCGGCTCGGTGCAAGGTGGCCTAGGCCACCGCGAGCGGGCGGTGCGGAGCGATGATCTGGCCGTCCGGCAGCAGCTCACCGGTGTCCTCGAAGAGCAGGACCCCGTTGCACAGCAGGCTCCAGCCCTGTTCCGGGTGGTTGGCCACCGGGCGCGCGGCCTCCCGGTCGGCGGACTCTGATGACGGGCAGGCAGGCTGGTGCTGGCACATGGATGCGTTCTTTCGCTGCGGTGTGGTCTGTTCGCTACGGCTCGATGCGTGATTCATGGCCGTCCCCCTGGGTCGTCCCCGCGCATGCGGGGAGGATGTCCTCAGTCTTCCCCCACGACGGCTGCTTCGCAGGTATTTCCCGGCAGCTGTCCTCATGGATTGAGGACGCATCACTCGTGCGGGCGGTTCAGGCCAACTCCCCTGTCATTTCGGATGGTTCGCGGGTGGTCCGGGCGGACTAGGCCGAATGGGCAACCCGGGCCACCCCGAACAGGCCAACGGCGGGGCGGCGCCTCAGGCGGCCGGGGCGGCCACCGGGGGCGGGACGGGCGGGGCCGACCGGGTGAGCCGGTGGGTCAGCACGGGCAGCAGTTCCGATACGGGGTGGGGCCGGAACGCGGCGATCCCGGGTGGCGCCGGTGCCAGCGGCACCAGCAGGTCGGCGGCGGCGGGCAGGCCGGCCGCGGCGTCGGCGCCGACCGCTCCGTGCAGCCACAGCGTCAGCATGTACAGCTCGGGTACGGACAGCAGGCGGGGCTGGTAGCCCTTGCCGAGCGACTCGGCCTGGCGCAGGGCGCGTTCGGTGGCGGCGACGTAGGGCCCCTCGAAGAAGTGGGAGAAGGCCCACCCGTCCGGGGTCAGCCGGGTGTCGGCGGCGGCGACGAAGCGGTCGCCGCTGCGGATCAGGAACCGCCACCCGGTCAGCCGGGTGCGCGGCGGTCGGCTGCCCGCCGGGCGGCCGGACCCGTCGAGCCGGTCGAGCACGTGCACCGGAAGCGGGAGTTCGGCGGTCACCGGCCCTTGGAGCGCGCGCAGGGACGGAGTGTGCGCCTCGTGGACGGCGGTGGGGGAACCGAGTGCCGCGAGGACGCTGCGCAGGGCGGGCGCGGGAGCCGGGGGAACATGCAGCGGCATGGTGGGTCGCCTCTCACTTGGGAGACCTGTGGTACGGGGGAAGGTGCGGACGGCGCTGTCGCATTCTGGGGCCAGAGGGGGGCTGAGGGGCAATGGCCGCGCGCCAACTCTCTGCCTCGTTTGCGGAGTTTATACGACATGTGTTCACGTGGTGTTTCGGCTAGCTGTCCCACCTATTGCCGACAAGGCGTATACCGGTCCCGCTGTCGGGCTATTCATGCCGGTTGCGCGCGAACGGGCCGCGCTGACCTCGGAGGTTACCCGAAGGGCGCTCGGCTGGAAAGCGCCTGTTATTGGGAATCGGCACAGTCTACGGGGAATTTGCATACGGCGAGTTGCCAGATGAATGTGCCGAAGCGCCCATCAAGCCATACCGGCGCGCGCTCCCCGCCGGACTGCCCGGCCCGGCGTTATCGATCACGGGGCTGGGCATCATCGACCGTAACGCGCGCCCGGGTGCACGGTTCCGGGCCACACGAGGAGGGACGCTTCGATGGGGGAGAAGGTCGTGGCAGGAGGATTCGACCTGTCCGATCGGCATCGGTATCGGAGGAAGCTCCACGAGTGCCTGGAGGGACTGGAGCGCCTTCTGGCGGAGAAGAGGTTCGATCGGCCCAAGAACATGATGGGACTGGAGATCGAGCTGAATCTCGCGGGTGCCGACGGTTTGCCGCGCATGGTGAATGCACAGGTACTGGAGAGGATTGCCAGCCCCGATTTCCAGACCGAACTCGGAATGTTCAATCTGGAGGTGAACGTACTCCCGCACCGGCTCGACGGCCGGGTATTCGACCAGCTCGCCGAAGAGCTGAGCGCGGGGCTGCACTACGCCCACCGGCAGGCCGCGGAGATCGATGCGGGGGTCGTGATGATCGGCATCCTGCCGACCATCTCCCGGTCCGACCTCGCCCTGGCCAACCTCTCGGCCGTGGACCGCTACTCGCTGCTCAACGAGCAGATCCTGATGATGCGCGGCGAGGACTTCACCCTCGACATCGACGGGGTGGAACGGCTGACCTGGAGCACCGGGTCCATCGTGCCGGAGGCCGCCTGCACCTCCGTACAGCTGCACCTCCAGGTGACCCCGGCGCGGTTCGCACACGTGTGGAACGCGGCGCAGGCGGTGACCGCCGTGCAGATAGCGGTGGGCGCCAACTCGCCGTTCCTCTTCGGGCGGGAGCTGTGGCGGGAGTCGCGACCGCCGCTGTTCACCCAGGCCACCGACACCCGGCCCCCCGAGCTCCAGGCGCAGGGGGTGCGGCCGCGCACCTGGTTCGGGGAGCGGTGGGTGGACTCGGCGTACGAACTGTTCGCCGAGAACGTCCGCTTCTTCCCCTCCCTGCTGCCGATCTGCGACGAGGAGGAGCCGCTGCGGGTCCTCGCGGAGGGCGGCGTGCCGAGCCTGCAGGAGCTGGTGCTGCACAACGGCACGGTCTACCGCTGGAACCGCCCCGTCTACGGGGTCGCCGACGGGGTGCCGCACCTGCGGGTGGAGAACAGGGTGCTGCCGGCCGGGCCGACGGTGGCCGACGTCGTCGCCAACGCCGCCTTCTACTACGGGCTCGTACGGACCCTCGCGGACGAGCAGCGCCCCGTGTGGACCCGGATGCCGTTCGCGGAGGCGGAGGCCAACTTCGACGCGGCCTGCCGCTACGGGATCGACGCGCGGATCCGCTGGCCGCGCCGCGGCCGGGCCGGGGGACTGGTGAGCGTGCCCGCGGTGCGCCTGGTGCTGGATGAGCTGCTGCCGATGGCCGCGGCGGGGCTGGACGCCTGGGGGATCGAACCCGCCGACCGGGACCTGTACCTCGGGATCATCGAGGAGCGCTGCCGGCGCCGGGTGAACGGGGCGACCTGGCAGGTGGACACCTACCACCGGGCGCTCGCCGGCGGGCTGGAGCGGGACGCCGCCCTCGCGGCCACCACCCGCCGCTACAGCGAGCTGATGCACAAGGGCGACCCGGTCCACACCTGGCCCGTCGGCCTGGAGGAACAGGAGGTGGACACGACCGGGGCCGTCCGGCGCTGACCGGTGATCCGCTCCGGCCCCCGAGGAGGCAGTATGGGGTGGTCGGAACAGGATGACGCGGTGGGTTGGCGGGACGGGAGTCGGGCGTGCGGGCGGAGCCGGAGCCGGTGGTCGGAGAACTGAGCGGGGACGGGCGGCGGGGTCTGCTGCGGACCGAGACCCTGCTCGTGCTCGCGCTGTCGCTGGGCGCGAGCGGGGTCTCGGCCCTGATCAGCTTCATCGGCTCGCTGACCAAGCCCGGTGGCCTCAAGGACCAGGCGGCCACGCTGAACGGCTCGTACGCCCCCGGGCGGCCCTGGCTGGACCTGGCCTGGCAGTTGTTCGGGATCGCCTCCGCGCTGGTCCCCGTCCTGCTGGTCGCGCACCTGCTGACCCGGGAGGGCGTGCCGGGGCTGCGCGTCCTGGGCTTCGACCGGACCCGGCCCGGGTGGGACCTGGCCCGGGGCGCGCTGGTCGCCGCCGGGATCGGGAGCGCGGGACTGGCCTTCTACCTGGTGGCGCGGTCCTCCGGCTTCAACCTGACGGTGGTGCCGGAGGCGCTGCCCGACGTGTGGTGGAAGTTCCCCGTACTGATCCTCTCCGCCGTGCAGAACGCCGTGGTGGAGGAGGTCATCGTGCTTGCCTACCTGCTGCGCCGGCTCGGCCAGCTGGGCTGGTCGCCGACGGCCGCACTGCTCGCCAGCTCCGTCCTGCGCGGCTCGTACCACCTCTACCAGGGCATCGGCGGGTTCATCGGCAACATGGTGATGGGCGTCGTCTTCGTGCTGGCCTACCGCCGCTGGGGCCGGGTGGGCCCCCTCGTCGTCGCGCACACACTGCTCGACGTGGTGGCCTTCGGCGGGTACGCGCTGCTCGCGGGGAAGGTGGGCTGGCTGCCCACCCCGTAGCCGCCGTGTTCAGGGCGCGGTGAGCAGCTCGCCGTCGATCACGGTGACCGCGCGGCCGGTGAGCAGGGTCCGCTCGCCTGCGAGGGTGACCCGGACCAGGCCGCGGCGGGCTCCGCCCTGGAGGCCGGTCATCTCCGTACGGCCCAGGCGGGCCGCCCAGAACGGGGCGAGGGCGGTGTGGGCGCTGCCCGTCACCGGGTCCTCGTCGATGCCGTGGACGGGGAAGAAGCCGCGGGAGACGAAGTCGTAGCCCCGGGAGGGCTCCTCGGCGGGGGCGGTGACGATCACGCCGCGGCGGGCGTAGGCGCGCAGGGCCGCGTGGTCGGGTGCGAGTTCCCGTACGGTCCGCTCGTCGGCCAGCTCCACCAGCAGGTCGCCGATGTGGGCGGCGGTGTCGTGCAGCGAGACGATCGTGGCGCCCAGGGCGCGGGCGACCTCGGGGACCGGATCGACCGGGGTCAGCGAGGAGGTGGGGAAGTCCAGGGTGACCGCGCCGTCCGCGTCCGCCTCGGCCGTGAGGACCCCGCAGCGCGCGTCGAACCGGATCAGACCCTTGGCCAGGCCGTTCTCGTTCAGTACGTGGGCGGTCGCGAGGGTGCCGTGCCCGCACATGTCGACCTCGCCGGCCGGGGTGAACCAGCGCAGCGCCCAGTCGGCGTCCCCGCCGGGCGGCAGGGGCCGGACGAAGGCGGTCTCGGACAGGTTGACCTCGGCCGCGACCTGCTGGAGCCAGGCGTCCGGGGGGAAGGGCCCGTCGAGGACGAGGACCCCGGCGGGATTGCCGTGGAAGGGGCGGTCGGTGAAGGCGTCGACGATTCGGATGCGCATGGACCGACCGTAGGGCGCCCCCGGCGGACCGCACCAAGGCCAGTCCGGGACGACTGGCCTTGGTGCGGGCGGTCAGCCGCGGGAGAGGGCCTCGGTGCCCGACAGGACCGGGACGGGAAGGAAGTTCCCGTCACCGCCGCCGCAGGTGGCGGTCGTGTCCGCGGTGGCGGAGACCTCGGTCCCGGTCATGAACCGGCCGTCGCGGCGGGTCGGCCGGTGCTCCGTTCCGCGCCCCGTGTCGCGAGGACCGCGGCCGGCACAGCACGCGCGTACGTCCCTCGCCAGGAGGTTCCCGTACGTATCCACCCGAACGGGCTCATTCTGCTCGACTATCGAAGATAGGTTCCGATATATCGTTGACGCATCGCGATGGGTCAACGATAGTGAAGGAGTCGAAGCGGCGGGAGTCGCGGCGACAGCCACCACGCCAAGCGATGACGAAAGGAGCGCAGTGATGCGTTCACGTGGACAGCACGAGCACGGACACGAGCACGGACGGGGTCACGGCCACTGCGGGCCGGACCGTCGGGAGGAGTTCCGGGGGCTGCGGGCCGCCTTCGGGCCGTTCGGGCCGCCCTTCGGCGGCGGACCCTTCGGTGGGCGGGGCGGCCGGGGTGGGCCCCGGGGGCGGGCGCGCCGCGGTGACGTGCGCGCCTCGATCCTGGCGCTCCTCGCCGACCGGCCGATGCACGGCTACGAGATGATCCAGGAGATCGGCGAGCGCAGCGGCGGGGCGTGGAAGCCCAGCCCCGGCTCGGTGTACCCGACCCTGCAGCTGCTGGAGGACGAGGGTCTGATCACCAGCGAGAGCGAGGGCGGCAAGAAGCTGTTCACGCTCACAGATGCGGGCCGCACCGAGGCGGAATCGGGTCCGGACGCCCCCTGGGCGGACGCCGGGCGCGGCTTCGACTTCGAGGCGATGCACGAGGTCCGCACCGCTGGAGTCGGCCTGATGGAGGCCTTCGGGCAGGTCTTCAAGACCGGCTCGCCCGAGCAGCGGGAGAAGGCCCTCGCGGTCGTCAACGACGCCCGCAAGAAGCTCTACCTGATCCTGGCCGACGAGCACTGAGCCGGACGCCGGACAGTCCCTGGTCACCGGGCGCGACCCGAAGGCGGCCGTCGCCGACCTCGTCGCCGCCGGAGCCCACCCCGCCCTGCGCCACGGCCGGAGC
>NZ_JBGWAB010000132.1:0-20345 GCF_041862025.1 Streptomyces sp. AB3(2024) | reverse complement strand
CCCCCCCCCACACCCCCCCCCCCCCCCCCCCCCCCGCCCCCCCCCCCCCCGCCCGGGGGCCGGGGCCGCCCCCCCCCCGCCGCCCCCGCGCGTCCCGCCGACCGCGACGGCGGAGAGCAGCTTGACGGTGTCGGCGTGGCCGGCCGGGCAGTCGGCGGGAGCGGAGGACTCGGCCATCGGCCGGCTGATCTCAAAGGTGTCGTCGCAGGTCCGGCAGCGGAATTCGTAACGAGGCATGCGCACAGGCTACGCAGCGCGGCGCTCCCCGTGAAGCGGCGCCGCCGCGCTCCTGTGTTCCCGGGCCGCCTGGTCGGGGTGGCGGGCCCGCCAGTACGGGTTGTCGTGCGGCAGGGCGCTGCCCACCCGCCCGTACATCCCGAACCACATCAGCATCACGCCGACGACGAAGCTGAACAGCACGTTCGGAATCCGGAAGGCGAGGAAGTTCAGCCCCGTGTCGAGCAGGGCGAGGTTCACGAAGCCGCTCGCGATGAACGCCAGCCCGAGCCCGATGTTCAGGGTGGAGGCGAAGGTCCCGCCGATCATCATGCCGACGAAGAGCAGCACCCCGATGCAGATCGACAGGATGCTCAGCGCGCCGTTGGTGTTGAGGGCGAGCACCGTGGCGCCGCCGGTGTCGAAGAACCCGATGTGGTGGGTGAGTCCGAGGATTCCGAAGGCGACCAGCAGCAGTCCCGTGAGGCCGGCGCCGACCCGGTAGATCTGGCTCAGCTTGTGGTCGGCGGGCAGGTGATCGTCGAGCTTGGCGTTGACGGGGTGCAGGAGGCGGTGCATCAGGTGGGAGTGCTGTGGCTCGTGGGTCTCGTACGGCTCGTGGGGCACGTAGGGCGCGTAGTTCTCATGAGCCTCGTGACACCCGTAGACCGCGTGAGGCCGGTACGACTCGTAGGATGCCGGAGGCTCATGGCCCGCGCGAGGCCGATGGGACGTATGGGCAGCCATCTCGCCCTCCTCTGCTCCGCCCCCCACACCTCCAGCATCCGTCGCCGAGGCCCCCCGGACAACCCGTACCCGCCGAAGGCCGGCCCCGGCCGCGCTAGCCCTGTCCGCGCTCCGCCCGGATCCCGTTGACCACCCGGGTCACGGAGCCCCGTACGTCCTCCATCTCCAGCAGGAACGCCCAGTAGTCCGGGTGCCGCCCCTCCAGCCCGGCCAGGGCCCGCTCCACCCGTGCCACCGACTCGTCCAGCGGGCGCGCGTGCCGCGGATCGGGCACGGTCCGGCCCGCCATCGCCAGCCGTTGCGCGTCCCGGATCGCGAACCGGGTCCGCTCCACCTCGGCCTTCGGATCCCGCGCCACCGCCTCCAGCCGCGTGAGCCGGTCCTGCGCGGCCGACACCGCCTCGTCGGTCGCGTCCAGCGAGGTCCGGACCTCCTCCAGGAGCGTCCCTACGTCGGCCCAGCGCTGTTCCTCCCGCGCCCGGCCGGCCTCCCCGAGCCGGTCCTCCGCCCGCGCGACGTCCCGTACCGCCTGGTCGGGGACGTGCTGGAGGTCCTGCCAGCACGCCGCGCTGAACCGGCGCCTCAGCTCGCTGAGCACCGGATCCACACGGTCCGCCCTGTTGCGCAGCGCCTGCGCCCGGGTCCGCAGGCTCACCAGCCGCCGGTCGATCTCCGCGGCCCGCTCCGGCAGCCGCGCCGCCTCGGCCCGTACCCCTTCGGCGTCCCGCAGGATCCGGTCGGCACGCTGCACGGTCGCCTGGACCCCGTGGAGGGCCGCGCCCTGGTTCAGCTTGGTCAGCTCGGGCCCCAGCGCGGCCAGCCGGGCCGCCAGTTCGTCGGCCCGTATCCCCTTCGCCCGCGTCGCGTCCAGCGCGTCACTCGCCGCCAGCAGCGCGGCCTTCGCCCGCTCCCGGGCCGGCGCGACCCTCGCCAGCTGCGTCTCCGCCTTGTCCAGCAGCGGCTGCAGCCCCTGGGCGAACCGCTCCAGCTCCCCCTTGACCCGCACCAGCTCCTCACGGGCCCGGGTCAGCTGCTCCCGCGCCTGAGAGGCGACCGACGCCTCCAGATCGACCCGGTCCAGGTCGTGCGCGTCGACCGCCTCGATGTACACGTGGCTCACCTGGTCGATGCGCTGCCCCAGCGCCACGAAGCCCTCCGCGGCCCGCCGGGCCTCGGGCGACCCGTCCGCGGCGGCGATGGTCTCCATGGAGATCCGCAGATCCCGCTGCGCGGTGTCCAGCTCGTAGAACGCGGCCGCGGCGGCATCCTTCGCCGCCTGCGCATCCGCCCGCCGACTCTCGTCCCGCCCGCCGAACCACCGCCGGGATGCCGTCGTCACAATCCCTCTCCCGTGCCGCGTCCGCCATGCCCCGGTCCATTCTCCCCCACGGGAACGGGTTTGCGTGGGGGGTGCGCCCTGCATGTAGGCTGTCCACTCGTCCACGGGTGCGTAGCTCAGGGGTAGAGCGCTGCTCTTACAAAGCAGATGTCGGCGGTTCGAAACCGTCCGCGCCCACCAGTGCGAAGGCCTCCGACCGATCATGGTTGGGGGCCTTTGGCGTCTGTACGCGGGTGACGCACGCTCCCGTCGTCCGCGGCAGCGATGCTGCCTCTGTCGGATTTCGCCCTCCGCCTACGCTGTCGGCCATGCGTGACGAGAGGCACGACGAGCCGCTGTCGGAGGACGAGTTGGAGCTCTTCATTCAGTACCTCCACCGATACGCCATCCATGATCTCGACCAGTGGCTGCATCTGCGGGTGGGGCACGAGGAGCACCCCGTATACGTCAGCCTCAGTGGGAAGCCGGACCCGGAGGCCGACCCGTCTGTCTACCGGCGGCCCTGAAGGGCAGTGCCTCGGCTGGGCGGGGGAGGTGCGGGTACGCGGTTTTGCGAGGCGCGCCGGTGCGGCGTGGCGGGTACGATCGGCCGGTGACGTCACATCAGGCGGATGCCTCGTAGACCCCCGCGCGAGCCGAGGGCCACCGCGCCCGGGAGCCGGAACCACGTGATGAGCACGCTCCTTGTAGGTGCGTGTCCTGGGCCGCCGGTCTGTACTGCCGTGCACACGTACCTCTTCGTCGACGGCCTCGACCTGGTGGTGCGCAGTGACAGCAGGATGGCCGGCCTCGACCCGAGGCGGCTCCTTCGCCCGGGCGGACCGCTCTATCCGAGGGACATGCCGCGCACGGTGGAGGTGGCGGCCGAGGAGCGGCCCGAGTCGGGGCCGGGCAGGCTGACCGTCCGGGTTCGGCTCCGCGGTGAGACGGTGATCTGGTCCGACCTCATGTACCCGGGTGTCGACGACGGGGCCGTCGAGGAAGTCCGCTTCCGCCTGCGGCAGTACCTGGGTGAGGTCCAGCGGGCATACGCGGCGGTATTGCAGACCCGGCCCTGACCGCAGCGGAGGCCCTCCCGGGCCGTGGACGGGGCCGACGGCGGTGGTGGCCCGGGTGGTGGTGAGCGGCTTGCCCGGTGGCTCGGCTCCTTCTAGGGGCGGGGGTCTTCCGGTGGGGTGGTCCTGCGTTTCGAGGTGGTGATGGCGAGGGTGAGGGCGCCGGTGGCGGTCAGGGTGGTGAGGGCGAGGAGGCAGACTCCGATCATGAAGAGGCCGCTCGCGTCGTCCGACCAGTCGTAGTAGGCGGCGGCGGTCAGGCCGGTGGTGGTGCCGAGGACGGCCGCCGCCGTGTGGCCCCGGGAGGCTGCCCGGTACGTCAGGGCCAGCAGGGTCAGTCCGAGCCCGATCACCTGCCACGCCGCGTAGGGGCCGGTCTCCGAGCCGTCGGGGTGTACGTCGCGGTGCTGGTCCCAGCCCAGCCAGGCGGCCCAGGCCGCGATCGCGGCTGCGGCCTGCAACGGGATCGACAGCTGGTGGGTAGCGGGTATCCGCGGTCCGTTGCGCATGCGCTCACTGTTCCGGACCGGGTGGACGAGGGGCAGGGTGCCGGTACTCAGGGTGGAGTGAGTGGGCGTGCTCAGGGCACGGGCCGGGGGGCGTGGAGAAGCCCCCCGCCGTGCGTGGTTGGGGGGCTTTTCGAGTGGCCGCCCGTGTGGGCCCGGGCGGGTGAGTCAGGGTCAGGCGTTGGGGCGCTTGCCGTGGTTGGCCTTCTTCTTCTTACGGGCGCGGCGCTTGTTTCCTCGCTTGGCCATGGTGTCTCCCTCATCCCCCGATGCGGACATTTCGGGCGTTCGTCAGTCTAGGTCCCGGGTGGGTTTCCCGCACGGTGGGACGGGGATCCCATCGCTGGGGGTGATGGTCGTGGCAGGGGCCGAGGCGTGGGTCTGGGGGATCGGGATCGTGGTGGTGGGCGTCGGGGCCGTGTGGGGTGAGTGGCGGCGGGCCCGGGGGTTCGAGGCGCGGCGGGACGCGGAGCGGGCGCGGCTGCTGGCGGGGCTGGGCGCCGCCGGACCCGGGGCCGGTGAGGGGGATGGTGAGGGGGACGGCCAGGGGGGACCCAGGCTCGTGGACGCCGGGCGGGGCGGGGCGGCCGAGCCGGAGGACCGGCGCGACGACTTCACCCCGATCCTCGTCGAGTACTACGCCTACGGGCTGGCGCAGGCCCGCAGCAGTTTCGTGACCAGCCAGCGGTTCGCGGGCATCGGCGCGGCCGTGCTGCTGTTCGGGGTCGGGCTCGCCGTGTGGAAGGCGGAGAGCGCCGGGGACGCGTACATCGGGGTGGTGACCAGCTCCGTCGGCCTGGTCGTCACCCTCGTCGGCCAGCTGTTCCACCGGCGGGCCGACCTCGCGCTGCGGCACATGACCGCGCAGAGCGCGGCCCTGCGCGAGGACCGGAGGGCCGCCGAGAACACGCGGCGGGCGATCGGACTGCTGGAGGAGGTGGCCGACCCGGTGTTGCGGGGCCGGCTCCAGGCCGGGCTGATCATGAAGCTTTCCGGGGCCGAGCTGCCGGCTTCCGCGCCATAGTGGAGGTATGTGCCGCTCCATTAAGACCCTGCGCCCGCCCGCCATCCCCGCGAAGGCCACCGAGGAGGAGATCCGCGCCGCCGCGCTCCAGTACGTACGGAAGGTGTCCGGATTCCGAGCACCCGCCGCGCACAACCGGGAGGTGTTCGACGAGGCCGTGGACGCCGTCGCGGAGGCGACCAGGCTGCTGCTCGACGGGGTGCACGTGCGTGGACAGTCCGCGACAGTGTAGGGGGCAGGGGCAGGGGCAGGGGCAGGGGCAGGCGTGCCGGGGGCGTCGGTCAGCCGGTCCGGGCCGTGCGCCGGCGCAGGATCCAGACCCCGGCGCCGAGCGCGCCGGCCGCGAGGGTGCCGCCCAGGGCGACCTGCCCCGTGCTCATCGAATCGACGCTCCCGCCGAGTCCGCCGCGCGCGGCCCCGGGGGCGACCTGCAGGGTGACCGTGATGCGGCGGCCGCCCGTGCCGCCGCACTCGAAGGTGACGGGGTGCGCGCCGGTGGGGGCGTCGGTGTAGACGGTGGCTTCGCCGAACAGGTTGGTCGTCGCCTGAAGGCTGCCCGGAGTCAGCGAGACCGCGCCGAACGCCCGGGAGGTGGCCCGGCCGGTCTTGGTGCCGCAGCCCTCGACGTTGAGGCTGACGCGCCCGCCCGGGGCGACGGTCCCGGGGGAGACGGTGGCGGAGGGGGCGGCGGAGACGGGAACGACGGGTGTGACGGCAGCGACGGCGAGTGTCGCGACAGCGACTCCCGCCAGGCGGTACCGGATGCGTGTGGGGGACATGGAGAGAACTCCTCGGGCTCCTCGAAACGGCGCGGCCAGGGCACGGACGTGACGCGGAATCGGATGCGCGCCGTGCTCTGGACGCTAGAAGCCCCGCCGGGACGCGGCGATCGCTGCAGGGTGAACGGGTGACCGACTGCTCCGCCCGGCCTACGCGTCCAGGTGAGGGGGCAGACCGAAGAGTGGGAACAGCCGCTCGGTGTCGCGGAAGACGCTGATGTCGGTGACCGTGCCCCCCGACACTTCGACGACCTGGAGCGCCCAGGGGGCGAAGCCCGTGCCGTCGGCCCGGCGCCGGTACTGGCCGAAGGCGGGCGAACCGTTCGCCGTGGTCGGCACCAGCCGGGACCCCCGGCAGCCGACGGCGGGACCGGTCAGCCACGCCCGGATCTCGGCGGAGCCCCGCATCCACAGGGTGTGCGGGGCCAGGGACAGGGTGGCGTCCACGTGCAGCAGCATGGAGAGGGCCTCCATGTCGAAGCCGGAGAACGCGGCGGCGTACCGGTCGGCGAGGGCCCGTCGGGTGGATTCGTCGGCGGGTGCGGCCGGTGCGCCGTCCGTACTTTCGCAGCGCCGGGCCGCGAGCACGGCCCGAGCCCGCTGCAGCGTGCTGTTCACGGAGGCGACGGTGGAGCCCTGAACGTCGGCGACCTCATGTGCCGAGAAGCCGAGGACCTCGCGCAGGAGCAGGACGGCGCGCTGCCGGGGCGCCAGGTACTGCAGCGCCGCTACGAAGGCCAGCCGGACGGACTCGCCGGTCGCGGCCGCCTCCGCCGGTCGACGGCCACGGCCGTGGGGCCCGCGGGGAAGGGTTCGATCCACGCGGAGGCGTCCAGCGCGGGGCCCGGCGAGGCGGCGCCGACGGCCGGGCCGCAGAGGTCCATCGGGCGGGCCCGGCGTTCGCGGCCGGCCAGTGCGTCCAGACAGACGTTCGTGGCGATGCGGTAGAGCCACGTCCGCAACGAGGCGCGGCCGTCGAACCGGCCGGCGCCGCGCCAGGCGCGGACCATGGTCTCCTGCACGGCGTCTTCCGCCTCGAACACCGACCCCAGCATCCGGTAGCAGTAGCCGGTCAGTTCCCGCCGGTGTCCTTCGAGCCGGGCCGTCACCGCCTCGTGGCCGGGTGGGGTGCCGGTTCCGGGAACGTCGGGGTCCGTCATGCGTGTCTCCTACGTCGCGGGCGCCGTGGCCTCGGGCGGCCGGCGGACGAGAAAGGCGGCCAGGGAGCCCGCCGCGAACAGGGCGATCAGGGAGACCGCCGTACCGAGCCAGGTGGTGCCCAGCAACTGGGTGCCGAAGTAACCCAGAGACACGCTGTAGCCCGCCCAGGTCATGCCCGCCAGCACCGACCAGGGAAGGAACTCCATCACCTTGCGCTGGGTCCGGCCGGCCCCCAGCGAGACCACCGAGCGGCCGGCGGGTGCGAAGCGGGCGATCACCACCAGAGCGCCGCCGCCCCGGGAGAGGGCCGTGCCGAGGCGCTCCTGAGCCCGGGTCAGCCGGCGGGAGCGGGCGATGGCCCGGTCCAGGCGGGCCCCGCCGAGCCGGGCCAGCCGGTACGCGGCCAGGTCGCCCAGGACCGAGGCCGTCGTGGCGATGACCAGCAGGGCCCTGATGTCGGGAACCCGGGGCGGAGGACCGGCGGCCGCCGCCGCTGCCGCGGCCGTGATCACCAGTACCCCGCTCGGCAGCACCGGCAGGAACACGTCGAGCACGATGGACACCGCGACCACTACGTAGATCCATGGGCTTGAGGTCAACGACCCCAGCGTTTCGAGCACAGTAGGACTCCCCAGTCCGAAGCGCCGCGTCGTCGCGGGGAGCGGCAGGGGCGGCTTGACAGCCATACAGCGTACGCCCGGCGGGGGGCCGGACGAGCTCGGGGGCCACCGCGTCCGTCAGGTCCGCCGCCGCACAGCCGGTTCCGATGCCGGGTCCGCCGCCGGGGCCGCCGTCAGGGCCGTCAGAGCCGCTGTGTTCGTCGGCCGGGCCACCGTGTCCTTCTAGTGCGGTTCGGTGAGCTCCCGGTCCAGGACCGTCACCAGTCGGGCCGTTCCGGCCGCTCCCCGTCGCCCCGGGCGGGCCTGGTCCAGGCGCAGCCGGGCGCCGCGGCCCGCCAGCGCCAGCGTCATCAGCTGGTTGCCGAACCACGGGCCGCCCGTACGCCGCCAGCTCAGCGGCGGCCGGCCCGTCCGCCCGTGCCGGGAGAAGCCGCGCCCCAGCCACCGGCCCAGCCGCGACCAGCCCAGCCGGAAGCCCCACTTGACCGCCGTGTGGATGGAGTTGTGCACCGGTGAGCAGGTCAGCTGGAACACGCGGGCCGTACTGGGTATTCGGGGCTCGGCCACGTACGCGTGGTGGACGTCCCCGGACAGGACGAAAACCGTCGCCGGGGCCTTCGGTCCCGTCCCCACCTCCTCGATGAGGTCGCTCAGCGCCGCGAACGACGCGGGGAACGCCGCCCAGTGCTCCAGATCGGCGCGCCGCCGCAGGTCCTCGCCGATGCGTGCCCACCGGGCCCCGCGCTCTCCCCGGCACAGCGCGGCGTTCCACACTTCCGCGTCGTGGATCAGCGGGGGCATCAGCCACGGCAGCGAGGAGCCGATCAGCAGGTGGTCGTAATCCCCGTGCCCGGCGAGGGCGTTCTCCCGCAGCCAGGCCTGTTCGGCCGGGTCGAGCATGGCCCGCCCGTCCTCGGCGAGCACCCGGGCCGCCCGGGTGTCCACCATCAGCAGCCGGGTCCGGCCGAAGTCCCGCCGGTAACTCCAGCGCACCGAAGCCGGATCGGCGTCCGCTCCGGCCGCGAAGGCGCGCAGGGCGTCGGTGCCGTCCGGGTCGGCCCGTACCGCCGCGTACAGGGGGTCCGCCGCGAGTTCGGCGGGGGAGAGGTTGCCCAGGTGCTGGTGCACCCAGTACGACATGAGCCCGCTGAGCACCCGCTCCGGCCACCACGGGGTCGCCCGCATCTCCGCGAGCCAGGACTCGCTGGTGTTCCAGTCGTCTATGACGTCGTGGTCGTCGAACACGTGCAGGCTGGGGACCGTCGAGAGCAGCCAGCGGATCTCGGGGTCGAGCCAGGACTCGTAGTAGAGCCGGGTGTACTCCTCGTAGTCCGCGACCTGTGCGCCCGGCGCCTCGCGCAGGTCCCGGCGGGCCGCGAGCCACCGCCGTGTCTCCCGCGACAGCTGGTCGGCGTAGACCTGGTCGCCCAGCAGCAGGAGCAGATCGGGTCTTGGTGCTCCGGGATCGGCGGCCAGCCGCGCCGCGAGGGTGTCGAGGGCGTCGGCGCCGTGCGGTCCGCGCCGGCCGGCGGGCGGGGCGGCCTGCCGGCAGGAGCCGAAGGTGACCCGGAGCCCCGGTGCGGGCCGTCCGGTGCGGCCTCCCACCGCCGGGGTGGTGATCGTGCTCGGGGGGAAGCCGTTCCCGGACGCCGGCCAGACGAGGACTCCGTCGAGGAGCACCTCGTAGGCCGTGGTCGTGCCCGGGGTCAGGCCGGTGACCGGGACCAGCGCGTAGTGGTGGCCGCAGATCTGGAAGGTGCGGGCGCTGCCGCCGGACCCGTCGGTGCACCGCACCACGGCCGTGCACGGGCGGTCCGCCTCGACCCATATCGTGGCGGCCCCGCCCGTGTCCCAGTCGATGTGGCGCAGCAGTGGCCCAAGACGCAGTCCGGCCATGGAACTCCCCCTCCTCCATACCCCTTTCGATCACGGTACGGGGCGGAGGGCACGCCTGGCCTCCCCCTGGCGGGGGAGAGCGGGGGTGATCGCGGGTCAGCAGCCGTTCAGGAGGTTCACCAGGGCCGTCTTCTCCCCGCTGTCCATGCTCAGACCCCAGTACTGCTTCACCTGCACCCACATCCGGGCGTACGTGCAGCGGTACGCGGTGCGCGGGGGCAGCCACTTGCCGGGGTCGAGGTCGCCCTTGGCCTGGTTGACGTTGTCCGTGACGGCGATGAGCTGCGGGCGGGTGAGGTCGTTGGCGAACTGCTGACGGCGGTCGGTGGTCCAGGAGTTGGCGCCCGAGCGCCAGGCCTCGGCGAGCGGGACCATGTGGTCGATGTCCACGTCGGACGCGGCGGTCCAGGTGGCGCCGTCGTACTCCGAGTACCAGCTGCCGCTGACGGCGGCGCAGGCGGAGTCGGTGACGACGTTGACGCCGTCCCGCTTGAGGACCGTCTCGCGGGTGTTACAGGTTCCGGAGACCGTGCTCCAGTGCGGGAACTGGGCGCGGCTGTAGCCGCTGAGGGAGCCTTCCGGCGTCGGCGTCACCGTGTCCAGGTAGCTCCGGGCGGCGGCCGCGCTGATCGGGGTGGGCGGGGAGGCCAGGGCGGCCGGGGCGCTCACGAGCGAGGTGAGCGAGGCGAGGGCGACGGCGGACGCGAGGATGCCCGCGCGGCCTATGTGACGCGCGTAGAAAGAGGGCATGCGAAGAGAAGCGAGGGCCATGAGGGCTCCCTGGGTGCGGGGGGTGGTGGCCGTTCCGCCCCGGTGGGGCGCGGCCATGCTGGCGGCGCCAGGTGTCGCGGGGACGGGCGCCAGGTGACAGGTTGCCGACATGAGCACGTCACATCAAGGCACCCAACGATCCCCGGCCACAGGGAAGTTGGAAATCCGGCCACATGGATGGCGTGGAACGGGGTGGAGTGGGTCCAAGCTCACATTCCGGGCAGGGGTGGCCGGTGGCCGCCGTCGCTTACCCTGGAGGAGCATGAAGGGGAGTAGCTCTTCGCCGGACCGTCGACATACTGCTGGGTCACCCCAGCCGGCGCCCGGAGGCAGGCCGCGTCAGCGGTCGGCCAGCGAGACCTTCGGCCGCAGTGTCCTGCCCGCGTTTACGCACCTCAGGGCGCCGCCGAGCCGAAGCGACCCCTGCCGCACCTCAGGTCTCTCGGTCCCGATGGCGTCCTGCCCGACCGATCGAGGTCCCACCCCGTGTTCAGCTTCACCGTCATGGCGATCGCCTTCGGCGTCGTCTTCCTCGCCGAACTTCCGGACAAGACGGCCCTCGCCGGTCTGATGCTCGGCACCCGCTACCGCGCCTCCTACGTCTTCGCGGGCGTCGCCGCCGCCTTCGCCGTGCACGTCGCGCTCGCCATCGCCGCGGGCAGCGTGCTCACGCTGCTCCCGCACCGGCTGGTCCAGGCCGTCGTGGGTGTCCTCTTCCTCGCCGGCGCGGCCATGCTGCTCCTGAAGAAGGACGACGGGGACGAGGAGGTCAAGGCGCCCGCCGACCAGTCCTTCTGGAAGGTCTCGGGAGCCGGCTTCATGCTGATCCTGGTGGCCGAGTTCGGTGACCTGACCCAGATCATGACCGCCAACCTCGCCGCGCGGTACGACAACCCGGTCTCCGTCGGTCTCGGCGCGGTGCTGGCCCTGTGGGCCGTCGCGGGCATCGGCATCCTCGGCGGGCGCACCCTCATGAAGTACGTGCCGCTGCGGCTCATCACCAAGATCGCGGCCGCCGTCATGGCGGCGCTGGCGGTGTTCTCGCTGTACGAGGCGGTCGCGGGCTGAGCGAGGGCGTCCCGCCGCGGCCGGGAAACCCCCTTGTGGGGATCCCCGGCCGCCGGGCACGCCGGCCGGCGTGACCTCCACCGTGCCCGTGCCCGTGCCCGGGTCCCCGTCCTTGTCCTTGTCCTCGTCCAGCCCGGGTTTCGGCTGGTCCAACATGTTCGTGCGTCCCGGCGAGGACGCCCGGTCCGACGGCGGGTTCCGGGGCGAGCGGGCCCTCTTGGCCGGCTACCTGCGCGATCAGCGGCTCACCCTGGAGCTGAAGTGCTCCGGCCTCGACACCGGGGCGATGGCCCGCCGGGCGGTGGAACCTTCGGGCCTGTCGCTGCTGGGCCTCGTACGCCACCTCGCGGGCGTGGAGCAGAAGTGGTTCAGGGGGTCATGGCGGGCGAGGAGGTACGCCGGCACTACCGCTCGGAGCGGGAGCCGGACGGGGAGTTCACGGGGGCCGTGGCCGACCCGGCGGTGGTGGCGGAGGCCTGGGCCACCTGGCGGGCGGAGGTCGCCTTCGCGGAGCGGCTCGTCGAGGAGGCTCCCGGCCTCGGGGCCGTCGGCGACAACGGCGGAGTGCCGACGGAACTGCGCGAGGTGCTCGTGCACATGATCGAGGAGTACGCCCGCCACAACGGCCACGCGGACCTGCTGCGCGAGCGGATCGACGGGCGCGTCGGCCAGTAGCGGAGCCTTTTGCGCCGGGTCTTTTGCCCCGGGCCTGTCGGCTCCGGACCTCTTGCCCCGGGCAGGCCGCGTCGGGCCCGTCGTGCCGGGCTCGCTGCCCCGGGCCGCTCTGGGGCAGGCGCCGTCGGGTCGGGAGCCGGTGCGTGGGGCGGCGCCCCTACGGGGGCACGCGCCCCGGCCCCGGGTCAGGAGGCAGGGTTGAGGACGAGGCGGATCGTGCCGTCCCCGTCCGCCTCGACGCGGACCGAGGTCAGGTCGGGAACGTGGGCAGTCGGCCCGTACGCCGCGGCGCGCGGGCCGACGCCGATCACGCGCATGCCGGCCGCCAGGCCCGCGGCGATGCCGGCGCCGGAGTCCTCGAAGACCACGCAGTCGGCCGGGTCCATGCCCAGTTCGGCCGCGCCCTTGAGGAAACCCTCGGGGTCGGGCTTGCTCGCCCCGACGGATTCGGCGGTGACGCGGACGCGCGGCATCGGCAGCGCGGCCGCCGTCATCCGGGCCGCGGCCAGGGCGGCGTCGGCCGAGGTGACGAGGGCGTGCGGCAGCCCGGCGATCGACGCCATGAACTCCTCGGCGCCCCCGACGGGGACCACGCCGTCGGTGTCGGCCGTCTCGCGGGCGAGCATCACCTTGTTCTCGGCGTGATTGAGCTCCATCGGGCGCTCGGGCAGCAGGACGGCCATCGTGGCGTAGCCCTGGCGGCCGTGGACCACCTTGAGCGCCTCCTGCGGGTCCAGCCCGTGGGACACCGCCCACTCGCGCCAGCAGCGCTCGACCACCGCGTCCGAGTTGACGATGGTGCCGTCCATGTCCAGGAGCAGCGCCCGGGTGGTGAGGGCGACGGGCGTGGTGATCGTGCTGGCCGGCATCGGAGGGCTCCAGACGGGGCGGGAAAAGAGAACAAGTGGTTCCGTCCACCGGTCAGGGAGTGCGGACGGAACCACTTTGTTCCTACACGATACAAAACGAGGAGGGGTGCGCGCCACCGTCCGCGGAGTGACCTATCCCTCCAGGGCGCGCCGGGTCGCCGGACCGTAGACGCCCTGCGGGTCGCCTTGGACGTCGTTGTAGAACTGGAAGTCGTCCACGGCCCGCTCGACGGAACGCCCGTAGCGGCCGTCGAAGCGGCCCCGGTACAGGCCCTGGTCCGCCAGGAGCCGCTGGAGCTTCTCCACCTCGGGGCCGGAGTCCCCGGAACGCAGGGTCACCGGCTTGGCCGCGGGCGGCGGGGTGGTGGGGGCGACGGGGCGGCCCGTGGTCGCAGACGGGGCCGGAGCCGCGGAGGACGAGCGGGACGCGGTGGGGCTCGCGGCGGAGGCGGACGGGGACGCGGAGCGCGACGCGGAGGCGCTCGCGCTGGGGGAGGTCGACGTGGAGGGCGACGGCGTCTCCCCGGTGGGCCCGTCCGACGGGCCCACCGGGGAGACGCTGATGGCGGGCGCCGACGGACCGGGGTCCAGCAGGACGGCGTCGCCCTTCCCGGAGCCCGTGAAGACGCCGAGCGACAGTGCCACCGCGCCGGCGGCCAGGACGCCACCGCCGGCGATCAGCGGCACCAGCAGCCGGTTCCGCCGCGCGGAGCCGGCGCGGCGCGGGTGCGGGGCGACGGGGCTCAGCTGCACCGTCTGCTCGGCCGGCGCCGGTACGGGTATGCCGTAGGCGGGCGTGTGGGGCTCCGGAGCCACGGGGGGCCCCGCCGGCACCGCCGCCAAGAGCTCGGTGGCCGCCTCCGCCCGCGGGGTCGGCGGCCCGCCGCCGAAACCGGCACCGTCCGACGCGGAGGGGTCCGGGCCCACCACGTCGGGCCGGCCGGAATCCGCGTGCCCGGCCCCGTACGCCACGGCGCCCGTGCCGGTACCGGCCGGGGGCTGCGGCCACACGGCGTGCCCGTCCCGGGGGCCGGGCACGTACGGGCCTCCGAGCCCGTGCGGAGCCCCGTGCCCGGGCGCCGGGGACACCGGGGTCTGCGGGTACGGGCCGTCGGTACCGGGCGGGACCTGCGCGTACGGCACGCTGGGGCCGAGCCCATGCCCAGGCCCAGCGCCAAGGCCAGGCCCAGCGCCAAGGCCAGGCCCAGCGCCAAGGCCGGGTCCAGAGCCAAGGCCAGGCCCAGGACCCGCGCCAGGGCCAAGGCCGGCCCCCGGCCCAGGGCCTGGGTCCGGCTCCGGGGGCGTCGGGACCGGGGTCGGTCGGGGAGCGTAGGGGCGGATGCGGAGCGGGTCGAAGGATCCGTTCGGCATGCATATGCATTCGGCGCGTACGGCGCCGCAATTCGGACAGCGCTCAGCGCTCACTGCTACCCCTCCCGTGGCCACTGCCAGCGATTATGCAGACCCCGCAGGTCCCACCCAACCCGCCCGACAGGCCATAACCGGACACACCGCTCAGGATGGATGGTGCCGATCCTGCCTGAGGAGGACCCGATGGCCCAGGATGTCACCGCTTCCACCGTGGAACCCGGTCCCGGTGCCGAGCACGCCTCCCGGGAGGTGCTCGTATCGATCGGAGCCCTCCTGCTGGGCCTGCTGATAGCCGCCCTCGACCAGACCATCGTCTCCACCGCGCTGCCCACCATCGTCAGCGAACTGGGCGGCATGGAGCACCTGTCCTGGGTGGTGACCGCCTACATGCTGGCCTCCACCGCGGCCACCCCGCTGTGGGGCAAGCTCGGCGACCAGTACGGGCGCAAGAAGCTCTTCCAGTACGCCATCGTGCTCTTCCTGATCGGCTCCGCGCTCTGCGGCCTCGCCCAGAACATGCCCCAGCTCATCGGATTCCGCGCCCTCCAGGGACTCGGCGGCGGAGGGCTGATGGTGCTCTCGATGGCGATCGTCGGTGACATCGTCCCGCCGCGCGAACGCGGCAAGTACCAGGGCCTCTTCGGCGCCGTCTTCGGTGCGACCAGCGTCCTCGGACCGCTGCTGGGCGGCCTGTTCGTGGACCACCTGACCTGGCGGTGGGTCTTCTACATCAACCTCCCCATCGGGCTGGTCGCCCTCGTCGTGATCGCCGCGGTCCTGCGGATCCCGGCCCGTTCCTCGAAGCACACCATCGACTACCTCGGCACCGCGCTCATCGCCTCCGTCGCGACCTGCCTCGTGCTGGTCGCCTCCCTCGGCGGCACCACCTGGGCCTGGGCGTCGAGCCAGATCATCGGACTCGCCGTCCTCGGCGCGGTGCTCCTCGTCGCCTTCGTCCTCGTCGAGCGGCGGGCCGCCGAACCCGTGCTGCCGCTGAAGCTGTTCCGCATCCGCACCTTCACCCTCTGCTCGGTGATCAGCTTCATCGTCGGCTTCGCGATGTTCGGTGCGATGGTCTACCTGCCGACCTTCCTCCAGATCGTGCGGGGCGTCTCGCCGACCATGTCGGGCGTCCACATGCTGCCGATGGTCTTCGGTCTCCTGATCGCCTCCACCGTCTCCGGTCAGATCGTCAGCCGCACCGGGCGGTGGAAGGTCTTCCCGATCGCGGGCACCGGCGTCACCGCCGTCGGACTGCTGCTCCTGCACCAGCTGGAACGCACCAGCTCCGACTGGCAGATGGGCGCCTCCTTCTTCGTCTTCGGCGCGGGCCTGGGTCTGGTCATGCAGGTCCTCGTCCTCGTGGTGCAGAACTCGGTCGGTTACGCCGACCTCGGCGTCGCCACCTCCGGTGCCACGTTCTTCCGCTCCATCGGCGCCTCCTTCGGCGTCGCCATCTTCGGCACGATCTTCACCAACCGGCTCGGTGACCAGCTCTCGGCCGCCCTCGCCGGTGTCCGCCTGCCGTCCGGCCTGAGCGTGCAGCAACTGGAGGCGGACCCGCGGGCCATCGGCACGCTCCCCGCGAACCTGCGGCCCACCGTGCTCGATGCCTACTCCACGGCCATCACCGACGTCTTCCTCTACGCCGTGCCCGTGGTGCTGGTCGCCTTCGTCATCTCCTGGTTCCTGAAGGAGGACAAGCTCCGCGGCTCCGTCACCGCGCCCGACGTGACGGAGACCCTCGCCTCCAACCCCGTCGAGCGCTCCTCGCGCGACGAGGTCGCCCGCGCGCTGTGCGTGCTCGGCAGTCGTGAGGGCCGCCACCACGTCTACGAGAAGATCACCGACAAGGCGGGCTACGACCTGCTTCCCGCGGCCAGCTGGCTGCTGCTGCGGATCAACAAGTACGGCTCCGCCGACCCGGCCGAGCTCGCGGAACGCACCGGGATCCCCCTCAAGGTCATCACCGACGCCGGCCGCCAGACCGAGGAACGCCGGCTCGCGGTCCGCGAGGGCCTCTCGCTGGTCCTGACCGACCGGGGACGGGAGGCCGCCGCCCGGCTCGCGGCCGCCCGGCAGGAGTCCCTGGCCGAGCTGCTGGGCGATTGGTGGGGTCCCGAGCGGCCGACCGACCTGACCGAACTCGTCGCGGAGATCAACCGGGAGCTGTGCGGTTCCGACGCCGAGGAGCCCTACGACACCCTCCCGCGCCGGGACCACGCCGCCCCCTGACCACGCCGCCCCCTGACGGCCGGTCCGTCCCCGGGCCCGGCCCCGCGCCGGCGGCGGCTCACCCCAGGGACTTCTCGAACCAGTGCTCGGCGTACGGCCCGGACTTGTACGCCGGTATCTCCCTGTACCCGTGACGCGCGTACAGGGCGCGGGCCTCCACCAGGTCGCTGCGGGTGTCCAGGCGCATCCGCCCCGCGCCCAGCGCACGGGCGGCCCCCTCCAGCGCGTCGAGCAGGGCCGCCCCGCCGCCGGTGCCGCGGGCGCGCGGGTCGACGTAGACCCGGGTGAGCTCGGCGGTGGCCGGGTCGAGGAGGCGTATCCCGCCGCAGGCCAGGGGCCGCCCGTCGAGCCGGCCGACCACGAACTGCCCCGTGGGCGGCACGAGGTCGTCGGCCGGATCGTCCGCCAGCCCCTCGTCGACCTCGGCCTCGGTGGCGGGCCGCTCCCAGTACCGTCCGGCGACCTCCGCGTAATAGGCACGGCGCAGGGCGGTGGCGTCCGGCGTGCGGAAGGGCTCCGCCGTGACCTCCCACCCGGTGGGGGCCGCCGCGTCGATGATCAGGTTCTTGTCCATGGCGTCAGTGTGGAGCGTCTCCCGTCCTTCCCGCGTGGAATATCCACAGCCACGGGCCGATGATGAGGAAAGGTGTAAATAGGACTGCGGGGGATCGCGTCAACGGAGGATGTGAACGGTATGTCGGAGCACCCGGACTGTGCCCTGATCCGCCGCGGCTACGAGGCCTTCGGCAAGGGCGACATGGACACCCTGGGCACACTGATGACGGCCGACGTCATCCACCACATGCCCGGCAGCAGCCCGCTGGCGGGGCACCACAAGGGCCGCGAAGCCGTCCTCGACCTCTACCGGCGGCTCGGCGAGGAGACCGACGGCACCTACCGGGTCCGCCTGGAACGGGTCCTGGTGGACGGCCGGGGCCACGCGATGGCCTTCCACACCGCCATGGGCGACCGCGGCGACCGGGGCATCGAGATCCACGAGGGCCTCTTCTTCACCATCGTGGGCGGCAAGATCACCGACATCGACCAGTGCACCCAGGACATCGACGAGAGCGACGCCTTCTGGAGCTGAGGCCAGAACGGGGCCCTCCGGGCCACTTCCAGGACCGGCGGGACCAGGACCGGCGGGATCAGGACCGGCGGGACATGCGGGGACGCGCGGGGCCCGGGGCGGCACGCCACCCCGGGCCCCGCGCACGTCAACGGCGGCTCACGCCTGCTTCGGAGCCGCCTGCTGCACGACCTCGAACGACCACACCTGGGACCCGGAAGCCGCGGGCTTCGGCCGCTCGCCACCGGAGGCGGCGCCACCACCGGCGCCGGCACCGGCGCCACCCTGGTGCGCGGCCTTCATCGGCCCCTCCATCCACGCCTGGAAGTCCTCCTCCGAACGCCACCGCGTGTACACGAGGTACTGGTCGGTGCCCTCGACCGGCCGGAGCAGCTCGAACCACTCGAAACCGTCCGAACCCTCCACGGCCCCCGCCCGCGAGGCGAAGCGCTGCTCCAGGACTTCCCGCTGCTCGGCGGGGACGGTCAGTGCGTTGATCTTTACAACACTAGGCACATGACACCTCTCAGGAATCACAGGCCGGGCCTTGCGCCTAGCCTTGACGATGTGCGTGCAGTCTCCTACATCCGTCAGTCCAAGCGCCGTGAGGATGATTCCCAGGCGTCCCCCATGGCGCAGCGCGACCGGTGCGCGTCACTGATTAGCTCGAAGGGGTGGAAAGAAGCCGGTCACTTCGAGGACGTCGGCAAGTCCGGCTGGGACCCCAGCATCCACCGCCCGGGGTTCGAGGAGATGATGGCGGCCGTGCGCGGCGGGCACGTGGACGCAGTGGTCGTCTTCTCGCTGTCCCGACTCACCCGCCGTGGCGCGCTCGAAGCCATGAGGATCATCGAGGAACTGGAGTCGCACGGCGTCAGGCTGGTCAGCGTCGAAGAGCCGCATCTCGACACGTCCACCCCGGTCGGTGTCGGGATCCTCGCCATCATCGCGGGTCTGGCGCAGCAGGAATCCGACATGAAGTCGGCGTACGTCTCGGCTACGAAGGACACCCTCCGGCGGGCCGGTAGCCATGTGTCCGGCGTCGCCCCTTACGGCTTCACGACCGAGCGACGCATGAACGGCAAGCTGTCCGTGATGCGACTCGTCCCGGACCCCGTGGAGGCCCCGTACGTCCGCGACATGGCCAAGTGGGCGGCAGAGGGCATGTCCGCCTCGCAGATCGCCAAGCGACTCAATGAGGACGGGGCGCCTACCAAGGTGACCACGCTCGGAAAGTCGGGTGCGAAGCGCCTTGCCGCGCGCCGTGCTCGGGGAACCTCGGAGTCCGTGGAACGTCCCGCCTGGGTGTCGTCCACGGTCCTGCGCATCCTGCGGGACCCGCGCCTTGCCGGGTACGCGATCGAGTGGCAGGGGCGCGTACTGCCGACCAAGGACGCCGACGGAGAGCCGGTTCCGGGCAAGATGGGCCGCCGTGTCATCCTGCGCGACGACGAGGGCCAGCCCATCGAAGCGCACGACGCGCTGATCCCGGCTGAAGACTGGTGGCAGCTGCAAGACGTGCTGGACGGCCGCACTCAGACAGTCGTCCGGAGCGGGCGACGCGTGGCCACGCTGCTCGCCGGCCATGGGCTCCTGTTCTGCGATGTGTGCGGCTCCGTAATGGTCTCTGACAAGCGGGGCGAGAAGCCCTACTACAAGTGCAACCGGGCCGGGGGCGTAGTGGCCGGGCACGGCGGGTTGGTCATCGGCCAGGAAGCGGCGGACTACGAGACTGCGGGCCGGGTCTGGGCTCGCCTGACTGCCATGGACCCGGAAGACCCGGACGACCTTGAGTGGCTGGCCGAAGCGGCACGCCGTTTCGCGCGGCAGGGGGACACCTCTCAGCGGGATGCCGAACGCGCTTCTGTACGAGCCGAGCTGGAGCACGTACGGGAATCGAGGCGCATCCTGCATACGGACCGCTTGGCGGGGGTGTACTCCGACAAGACCGGTACGCAGATGTTCCAGGAGTCGATGGCGCGGCTCTCGGCACACGAGGAGCGCACCGCCGAGCGTCTCGCCCAACTCGATTCGGCGGAGAACCGGACCATCCAACTTCCGAACGAGTGGACGGGCGTGGACGGTGACCCGATCGGTGAGGGGTCTACCTGGTCGGGGTGGGACCTGAAGACGAAGCGCGAGTTCCTGGCGCTGTTCCTCGACTCGGTGCGGATCGCCAAGTCCGTGGGGAGGGGCCGGAACGCGAACACGACGGACCGAGTGATCCTCAGGTGGGCTGAATCCCCGCAGCCCGAGGGCGCCTGAGCCCATCTGAGTGCCTGTCGCGGCCCGTCGCTGGGGAAACCTGGTGGCGGGCCGTTCGCCGCTCCTGGGGTCGCATGGGGCTCCCAAGAATGCGGTGGAGGGTGTCAGTCCGCGTGCTTACAGTCGGGACATCCGGATTCGGTGACGGTTCCGTCGGGGGGATGACGAACTGACGTTGCCGGGGTGTGGTTCATGTGCGCCTCCTTTGCTTCTTTGCTGCCTGTTCCGCTATCGGTGCTGACCCTTGCGGTTACTGGGCTGTGGAGGAGTGCCCGAGGCTTCCATGATCAACAAAAATGACGAGGGGTGGGGTTGTGTCGGCGCTGGAGGAGACGCGCGCGACGTGTTCGGAGTGTCTTGGGGAGCGCCCCCGTGATGCCCGTGCCACGTGTGGCGCGCCGTTGTGTGTGGAGTCGGCACGGTTGTAGACGGCTGCTCGTAGGGCTCGTGAAGCGGTGCGTGCTGCCGTGGGTCCTCCACGGTGCTACCGCTGCGATCAGCCGCACGGCCGTGAGGCGTGGGCGCGGTACTGAACCGTTCCGGGTTTGATCGAGACTCTAGGTCGTGGCTGTGACCTGGGGTTTCGTGGTTTCGCGGTAATGGTTGGTCTCGTATTCGACGGGCGGGATGTGCCCTATTTCACCGTGGAGTCGTCGGTGGTTGTACCAGTCGACGTACT